>DATCXD010000082.1:0-6092 GCA_036566005.1 Micromonosporaceae bacterium
GGGCGCTCGCCAAGAAGCCGGCATCGCGGCCGACGGCGCGGGAGCTGCTGGACGAGCTCCTGTCGAACGCTCCGCGTCGGGCGCTGGCCGGCTCACCGCGGACGACAGTCGGCGGCGACGGCCAGCGATCGGCTCCGAAGGGGCCGGCTCCGGAGCAACCGGCGCCAAGCCCGTCGGGTGCGCAGGAAGCGAACGCGTCGGCTGAGACGAAGCAAGCAAACGACCCGAACGCGGCGACCGGGTCACGCGAGTCGGCCATCGAAGACGTCGACGGCGCGCTGACATCCGGCCTCGCACTCGCGTTCGTGGACGTGACCGAAGACGGCGAGCGCCCAACCGATGCCCTGCCAACGGCGCCCGTGACACCGCCAGCCGCCAATCGAGCGGCCGAACCCATCGTCGCTCTGCGCCCGGCCGACGCAACCGAGCATGTCGCATTCGCCGCCGCGGTTCCGATCGCGGGCGAACACACCCGTCGCCGGTCGCCATGGCGTAGCGTCGGGATCGCCGTCCTCGTGCTCTGCGTACTGGCGTCGGCCGGCGCGGTGGCCGGGATACTGACCGGCATGATCAAGCTTCCCAGCAGCCAGCCAGCTGCGCTGCCGATCACAACGCCGTCGTCGCCGGTGTCCAGCTCGGCCTCGGTGTCACCGTCACCGACCGTGTCGGCGTCGCCGATTCCGTCGCCGTCGGTCAGCACGCCCGGGCAGCCGCAGTTCTTGTTTCCGGCCGTCTATGACCAGCTGATCGGCGAGAACTTCTGGCGTCGGGTCGACAGCAAGAAATATTCGGCCTCGTGCCTGTTCGGTCCGTCCGGCATGACCGTGTCCTTGACGGACGTGTCGAAGACGGTCAGTTACCGGTGCCCCGGCCCGCAGGACCTGATCGACGACATGCAGCTGTCGGTGAACATCACATTCGTCAACCCGGACAGCTGCGGCGCGATCTGGTTCCGGTTCGTCGACAACTTCGAGGGGTACGTGCTGCGCGTCTGCTCCGATGGCGTCGAGCTCGGCACGCATAGTGGCTCGACGCTCACGCGGGTGGATGGCCGGTCATTCACGCCGCCGGTGAAGGACGGCACGACGACCCGAGTCGAGATCATCGCCGAAGGCAAAAATCTGACGGTCATGCGGTGCGACGTGGGCCCACGCGGGTGTGCGCATGCCCAGCCGCTCTTCCATACGTCCGATGGCACGTTCTCGACGCCGGGCGTCGTGACGCTCGGCATATTCGAACCGGTGGGCGCGCCCGGCGGCGTCACGTACAAGGTGCGGTTCTCCGACGTACAGGTCATGACACCGTCCGAGCCCGAGATCCCGTCGCCATCGGCATCATCGGCCAGCACCGTGACACCGCCGGCCGTCGACGTGTCGTCGTCGCCGCCCACCTCACCGCCGTCGGATTCGCCGTGAACCGATGATCAACGGCGCGAGCCGATGAACAGCGCCTGCGTCCCGCGCCCGATCGGGCCGAGTTCGTCGGACAGCAAGGTGTCCGCGAGGCCGATGCCGTCGGCGTCCGTCGTGGTCGCGGCGTCCAGGCAGACAAACTCACCATCCGGATACCGGTGCAGGTGGACGGTCATTTCCGGGTTCACGAACACGTGGGTACGGAAGTCGACAGCATGACTGACGCCGTTGCCGGAGTCGGCGGCGATCAGAACCCGTGACAACGGTCGGACGGGTTCACCGGCGACGAGCGGATGGCGCATCCGGAACCAGACGGTCGCCGGGCCCAGAGCTTCGAACGATCCGGCGGCATAGCGCGTCTCCATGGCCGTGTGGTAGCCGACCTCGAACTGGAAGCTGGTGAGCGTTTCCGGCAGGTCAGCCGGCGCGATCGGGGGCGGCGGGCCGGGCGAACGCTGCTCGGGCATCGAGTCGTCCGAGACCCGGATCCGTACGGCGGCCGCGCGGGCCAGCATGCGGCCGTCCTCGTCGGTCAACGTCGCGTCAACCATTTCGATGCTGCGGCTCGCGTGGGCGGTGCGGGTCGAGATCACGAGGATGCCGATCGGTACTGGTCGCAGGATGTCGATGCTGATCCGGGCGACGCGCATGTCGGTTCGCGCGTCGTCGCGCCCTTCGATTTCGTGACCGAGGAGCGCCGCCGGCGGACCACCGTGCTGTGCTCCGATATCCCACGGACCACGCGTCAGTTCGGTAGACGCGAAACGGGTGGTGTCGGGCTCGCGGGGTTCGAGCCGTTCGTAAAATGCCTCAGCCACCGGATCATTCTGCATGGCGGGGCTACGACCGCCGCCGGGCGAGGTATATCGCGGTGACGTACGGATCGTCGACCACGCCGCCGAGGCTATCCAGCGCGGCGCCGGCGCCGTCCAGAAATCCCGCCCGATCCGCCGGCGACAGCTCGTTGACGTTCGGGAACGTGGCCCACAGCCGGCGCGCGCGGTCAGTCGTGAGCCGGTAGCTCCAGCGAATCATCTCCGCGTCGACGCGATCGAAGTAGCCGCCGCGGCGGAGGCGCTCGGTCCACTCCGCGACGCGCATCGACGCCGGCGAGTCGGTCGGGTCGTGCATCTCGTCCGGAAGGTATCGCCGGTAAACGTCGTCGAGCGCGACGCGGAAGGCCGTACGCTGCGTCGGGTCGCCGTATTCGTTCCACCACACCGCGAACCAACCGCCCGGCCGCACCAGGCTGGCGACGCGGGGGAGCGCGCGGGCCGAGTCGACCCAGTGCCACGCGGTCGCGGCGACGGCCAGATCGAATGGCGCGCCGGGTACGTCGGCCGTTTCGATCTCGCCGGGCACGACCACAACGTCGGGGCATCGCGCCCGTAGTATCGCCGCCAGCGCTTCTCCCGGCTCGACCGCGACCACGTTCGCGCCGCGTGCAACGAGTTCCGTGGTCGCGTGCCCGGCGCCGGCGCCGACCTCGATCACACGCGTACCGGCGGTCAGGCCGCACCGCTCGGCGAGCAGCTCGTAGACGCGAGACGGATAGCCCGGACGGCCGTCCCGATAGTCGTCGGGGTGCGCGTTGAATGACCAGCGACGCGACTCGAAGCGCCGGTCGGATGTGACTCGCCGGTCAGACGACGACATCGTCCATCGCCCGGTAGATGCGCTTCTCCGAGATCGGGTACGGCGTCCCGAGCGCCTGCGCGAAGAAATTGACACGTAGCTCCTCGATCATCCACCGGACCGCCCGTACCGCGGGCCACGATATTGCGCCGGCCGGAAGCTCGGTCAACCACTGGGCATACTCGTCCTGGACGGTTGCGACGATCGCCATCCGCGTGCGGTCCCGGGCCGGGTCGAGGGGCAACCGTTCCAGCCGCCGCTCAATCGCGCGGAGGTAGCGGACCAGGTCGTTGAGCCGGTCCGTACCCGTCGCCGTCACGAACCCGGGGTATACGAGACCGGCCAGTTGCGTACGGATATCGGTCAGCGACGCCAGCAAGGCCGGCTGGGCCGGTCGGGAGAGCGCCGACTCGACGGAGTTCCACTCGGCGAGCACCGTACGGACCTTCCCGATGGCGTCCGACGTCGCGTGGTAGAGGTCGGCGCGTACGGCATCCCGCAGCGCCGCGAACGCCGATTCATCCCGAGCCGGCCCACCGAGGTCGGCGACCAGCACGTCGACCGCCGCGTCGAGACAGTCGGCCAGCAGCTCACCGACGTTCCGGCTGGGGTTGCGCATCAAGGTGAGCTTCACGTCGTTCGACAGCGACGCTGTGATCTGCGGCATCGGCGAGGCGACGGTCAGCAGCAGTAGCCGCCGGACACCGGCGGTCATGGCGAGCCCGGCCGCACGCTCGTTGTCGAACACCCGGATCGCCACCGAGTCGCGCTCGTCCACGAGGGCCGGGTACGCCGTCACGACGTACCCACCGGTCGTGCGCTCGATCGCGGCGGGCAGCGCGTTTCCCGGCTGGCCGGTCCGGGGCCAGGCGGTCAGGCCCCGCTGTTCAATGCCCGACGCGGCCGATGCGACGACGGCGCGCGACTGCGCGCGAAGCTGGGCCTTGAGTGCATCGAGATCTTTGTTTTCGGCGAGCGTCGTGCCGGCCTCGTCCTCGACTCGGAACGTCACCTTCAGGAAGTCGGGAACGCGGGCCAGATCCCAGTCGCCGCCGTCGATCAGCACGCCCGTCATCCGTCGAAACTCGCGGGCCAGTGCGGCTCGAATCGGTTCCTGGGGCGCGCCGCGGCCATCGGGCGAGAGTCGCACGAGCACCGTGGCGGCAGTGTCCGGCGCCGGTACGAGTTGGACCCGCTTGGCCTTCGGTAGCGATCGGATGAGCGCCGTGACCAGGTCGTGGCGGAGTCCGGGGACCTGCCACTCGAATAGCTCGCCACGCAGCTGACCCAGCGCCGGCAACGGGATGTGGACAGTGACGCCATCGGCCTCGGATCCGGGCCGGATGGCGGCGCCCGGCTCGAACTGGTACGTCAGCGGGAATGCGACGCCGTCGACGACGAACGAGTCCGGGAAATCGTTCGGGTCGACGGCCTCGGCGCCCGCGTTCACCAGCATCGACTTCTCGAACGACAACAGATCCGGTTGGCTTCGGCGGACCTTTTTCCACCACGCGTCGAAATGCCGGCCGGACACGATGTCGGCGGGAACGCGGGCGTCGTAGAAGGCGTAGAGGTCGTCGTCGCTCACCAGGATGTCGCGCCGCCGTGCCCGGTGCTCCAGCTCCTCGACCTCGTCGCGGAGTTCCTGGTTCGCGCGGAAGAACGCGTGGTGGGTCTCCCAGTCGCCCTCGACGAGAGCGTTCCGGATGAACAACTCCCGGCACAGCGGCGGATCGATCCGCCCGTAGTTCACCCGCCGGCCGGCGACCAGCGGAACGCCGTAGAGCAGCACCTTCTCCGAGGCGATTACGGCCGCCTGCTTGCGTTCCCAATGCGGCTCGCTGTACGTGCGCCGGACCAGGTGGCCGGCCAGCGCCTCGGCCCACTCGGGTTCGATCTTCGCGACCACCCGACCCCACAACCGGGACGTCTCGACGAGTTCGGCCGCGAAGATCCAGCGCGGCTGGGACCGGAACAGGCCCGAGCCGGGTGCGATGGCGAAGTGGGCGCCACGGGCGCCGAGATAGTCGTAGTTCCGGCGATCCCGACCGGTCGGCTCGGCGTTGCGGGCTCGATTGTCGGCCGGGCGGAAGCCGCTGAGGTCCTTGAGCCCGATGTGTGACAACAGGCCGGCCAGCAACGACTGATGGATTTTCACGGTGTCCGGCTCAGCGCTTGCCTCGTCGTCAATGGGCCTCGCGGCTGCGCTACTCCGCGGCCGTTCGCGGGGCACCATGATGCCCAGCGTCGTGACCGTCTGGCGCAACTGACCGTAGATGTCCTGCCACTCCCGCACCCGCAGGTAGTTCAGGAACTCGGCCCGGCACAGCTTGCGGAACTGGTTGCCGGACAACGTACGCTGCTGCTCGCGCAGGTACGTCCACAGGTTGAGGTAGGCCAGAAAGTCGGACTCGGGCGTCGCGAAGCGAGCATGTTTCTCGGCCGCGGCCTGCTGTTTGTCGGTCGGGCGCTCCCGCGGATCCACGATGGACAGCGCGGCCGCGATCACCATGACCTCCCGTACGACGCCGTTGCGATCGGCCTCGATCACCATCCGGGCCAGCCGCGGATCGACCGGCAGCGCGGCGATCCGTCGACCCAGGTCGGTCAGCCGGGTCGCCGCCGTGCCGGATCCGCCGTCGCTGAACGCGCCGAGTTCGTGCAGCAGTGCCACGCCGTCGGCGATGTTGCGCCGGTCCGGCGGGTCGATGAACGGGAACGTCGCGATGTCGCCGAGACCGTACGCGGTCATCTGCAGGATCACGCCGGCGAGATTCGTGCGCAGGATCTCCGGATCGGTGAACTCGGGCCGGGCGTCGAAGTCGCTCTCCGAGTAGAGCCGGATGCAGATCCCGTCGGACGTGCGGCCGCACCGGCCCTTGCGCTGGTTGGCCGAGGCTTGGGAGATCGGTTCGATCGGCAACCGCTGCACCTTGAGCCGCTGGCTGTAGCGCGATATCCGGGCCGTACCGGGGTCGATGACGTACTTGATGCCGGGCACGGTGAGGCTGGTCTCGGCGACGTTGGTGGCCAACACGATCCGGC
>DATCXD010000091.1:0-2491 GCA_036566005.1 Micromonosporaceae bacterium
CCCCCGCCGCATCGCGCCGTGCGGGTCATCGCGACCGCAGTGGCGGACGTGCTCGCCGCCGCGCACGCCACCGGCATCGTTCACGCGGCGGTCAGCCCGGCCACGATTCTCATTGATGCCGGCCAGGCACGGCTGGGCGGATTCGGCGCCGCCGCCCCGGGTCTGGATGCACCGCTCGGTGTCTGGGCATTCACCGCACCCGAGCACCGTGACGCGGCCGCCGCCGGCGGCATTGTCGGTACGACGGCCAGTGACGTGTTCAGCCTCGCCGCGACGATCTGTGTCGCGCGAGCCGGAATGCTGCCGTGGAGCGATCCGGTCAGTTGGGCCGACGCGGCCGGCCTCCCGTCGGGCGCCGGCATTCCCGGGTGGGTCGAGGTCATCCGCGCCGCACTGGCGGTGAACCCCGATCAGCGACCAACGGCCGAAGAGTTCGCCGCCGGCATGCGCAGTGGCGCCGACCCGGCCGAGGAGCCGGCCGCGGCCGCTCGCGTCGACCTGCGCGGGCTCATCCCTCGCGAGGTACGGCGACTCGCGGCGTACAGCGTGGACGCGATGAATGACGGCAGCACCGTTGTCGCGCGCGCAACCCCGCCACCCATCGTCACGCGGCGCCGGTCAGCCGACGGTCGGGTTATCGACCTGCCCCCGGACGCAACGGCCACGTTCTCCCGCATAACCGCACCCGCGCCGGCCGACGCGCCGACGACGCTCCTCCCGCTCGTCTCCGCGGAGCTCGCGGACCGGGGTGCGCGTGCCACCGAGACCGCGACCGGCGAGCCGACTCCGGGCCCGAATGCCACGCCCGCGACGGTGAACGCGGCCGGGGACGCCGGCAACGGCATCGCGACGGACTCTGACAACGCAGACGAACCGCCGAGCGGGTTCGTCCACGCGATGCTCACCAAGCCGGCCGCGGCTGCCATCGCCGCCACGGCGAGCGCGCTTCTGCTCGGCAGCGGTGCATACGCCTGGGCACAGCAGAAGCCACCGCCCGCTCCGATCGCGGCACCGAAACCGGCCACCGTCCCATCACGGCCGACCGCCACACCGACGCTGTCCCAGGCGCAGTTGCTGGCCGGGGCACGCCAGGCCGGTCAGCAGTTCCTCCACAACGTCGGTGTGCGCAGCGACATCGCGTGTGCCGGCGTGACCGGTGTCGACATCGTCACGACCAAGCCGGGACACGCCCCGATCAGTTGCGCCGCATTGCTCGCGAACGCGAAATCGCTGCTCGGCGCGGACACGCTCGATGCGATGACGAATGCAAAGGTCACCTCGGCCGTCCGGTATGCCGGTGGACCGGTCTCCGGCTCGACCGGTGGCCCGTACCCGGAGGCGTCCATTTCCCTGTCGCACGTGCCGGCATTGCGTCAGGTGCTGAAGTCCTTCGAGATGGTGCTGACCTTCCGGGACCAGCAGTGGTGGGTGGCCGAGGTGACCTTCGGGTGAGCGGCCCGCGCGACACACCAGCGCACGACACGTCGGCGCGCGAAAACGGACGGCGCGACACGCCACCGCGCGGCGCGCCACCACGCGCAAAGGACCCGCGCGAAACGCCAGCACGCGTGAAGGCATCGCGAGCGAAGGCACCGCGCAACAAAACATCCCGCGACACGGCGGCGCGCGACAAGGAATCCGACAAGGCGGCCCACGAAGCGGCGTTGCCCGAAGCCACGCCGCCTACGGTGGTGCGCGCCGCCTCGGCCGACGCAACGAGTGTGTACGGCACGGGACCGCTCGCCGGCACGCTGGCGCGCATCGAACGCTCGGCCGGTGCGTTGTCGACCGCCAGCGTCGCGCGTATGGACGACGTGCTGCCGTGGTTCCGCGAGGTCCCGGCCGACCAGCGGGCCTGGGTCACGCTCGTTGCCCAGGCCGGTGTGCGCTCGCTGGTCGAATGGCTCCGACGGCAGAGCCTCGATCCCGACCAGGCATCGCAGGAGGTGTCGGACGAGGTGTTCGACGCCGCACCGCGAGCACTCGCGCGGTCGATCAACCTCGAGCACACCGTACAGTTGATCAAGGTGACCATCGACGTGGTCGAGCAGCAGGTGCCGCGGTTGGCCGAGCCCGGCCAGGAGGCGGCGCTGCGGGACGCGGTGGTGCGTTTTTCCCGCGAGGTCGCGTTCGCCGCGGCGCGGGTCTATGCCCGGGCGGCCGAGACGCGCGGGCTCTGGGACGCCCGGCTGCAGGCACTACTGGTCGACGCCCTGGTCCGGGGTGAGCAGCCGGACGTCATCGCATCCCGGGCGGCCGCACTCGGGTGGCCCGATCCGACGCCGGTCGCGATCGCTGTTGGCCGCTCCCCGGGCGGCGAGGTCGCCGCGATCGTGCACAACGTCTACCGGGCCGCGCGCCGGATCGGGGTCGAGGTCATCGGCGGCGTACACGGGGATCGACTTGTCGTCATGCTCGGCGGCGCGACCGACCCGCTGGCCGCGACGGAGAAGATGCTCGCGGCGTACGGGGACGGCCCGGTGGTCGTCAG
>DATCXD010000094.1:0-6722 GCA_036566005.1 Micromonosporaceae bacterium
CGGTGCGGCGATCGGTGCCGGGGTGACGGTCGCCGCCGATCGGGGCGGCTCCGCACCGGCCGAGCCGACGCCGCAGACGGTGCCGTTCTTCGGCGCGACCCAGGCCGGCATCTCGACGCCGGCGCCGGCCCGCCTGGCATTCGCCACGTACGACCTGACCGTCGACGGGACGCTCGCCCAGCGGCAAGCCGCGTTGAAGGATCTTCTGCAGGTCTGGGCACAAGCCGCGGCGGCGATGACCGCCGGGCGGCTGGTCCCCGGTGACAGTACGAACATGGCGGCGCCGCCGGCCGACACCGGCGAGGCGTACGCAACGTCGCCGGCCAACCTCACGATCACGGTGGGCTTCGGGCCGTCGCTGTTCGACGACCGGTTCGGCCTGGCCGACAAGCGTCCGGCCGCGCTCGCCGACCTGCCCCGGCTCCCGCCGGAGAACCTCGACCCGGCCCGAACCGGCGGCGACCTGTGCGTGCAGGCGTGCTCGGACGACCCGGTCGCGGCGTTCCACGCGATCCGCAATCTCGCCCGTCTCGGCCGCGGGACAGTCGTGATGCGCTGGTCGCAGCTGGGCTTCGGCAAGGCGACATCGAACGGCGCCGACCAGGAGACACCGCGCAACCTGTTCGGGTTCAAGGACGGGACCCGCAACATCGACGGAGCCGACCGGGCATTGATGAACGGACATGTCTGGGTCGGCGGCGAGACCGACCAGCCCTGGATGCGGGACGGCAGCTATCTCGTCGTGCGTCGGATCCGCATGCACATCGAAGGCTGGGACCGGGACTTTCTCGCCGACCAAGAGCACGTCTTCGGGCGCAGCAAGTACACCGGAGCGCCGTTGACCGGCACGAAGGAACACGACACCCCCGACTTCGTCGCCAAGGGCGCCGACGGCGAGCCGGTCATCCCGATGGATGCGCACATCCGGTTGGCCGCGCACGAGAACAGCGGCGGCATCCGGATCCTGCGCCGCGGCTACTCGTTCACCGACGGCATGCTCGCCGGCAGCGGCGAACTCGACGCCGGGCTCTTCTTCATGGCCTTCCAGAAGGACCCGCGAGCGCAGTTCGTCGTGCTGCAACGCAAGCTCGGTCAATCCGACGCGTTGAACGAATACATCCAGCACATCGGCTCGGGACTGTTCGCGTGTCCGCCGGGCGTCCGCGCGGCCGGCGACTACTGGGGATCGGCGCTGCTCGGGTGATGCTCGCCGCTCGGGTGATGTTCGCCGCCGCCGGGCGTGTCCCCGGCGCCGCCGGCGACGCCGGCACCGGCGGCGAGAAGTTGGGCCAGGTGGATGCCCGCACGCCCGGCCAGCTGATCGAGCTGGGTACGGCAGGAGAATCCGTCGGCGAGAACGACCGTGTCGTCGGTGGCCGCGCGTACGGCCGGCAGAAGTGACGTCTCGGCCACCGCGACCGACACCTCGTGATGCCCGCGCTCGACGCCGAAGTTGCCGGCCAGGCCGCAGCAGCCACCGACCGCTTCAACCGTGGCACCCGCCCGCCGCAGCAACGCCTCGTCGGCCGACCAACCCATCACGGCGTGGTGGTGGCAGTGCGGTTGAGCCACCGCCCGGACACCGGTGAGGTCGGGCAGGTCCACGTTCCGCTCGGTGAGGAACTCGGCGAGCGTACGGGTGGCGCCGGCGACCGTGGCCGCCCGCTCCCGATCGGCATCGCCGGAGAACAGGTCGAGGGCGTCACCGCGGAACACGGCCGTGCAGGACGGCTCCAGGCCGACGATCGGGATGGCGGCCGCGGCCGACGCGGCGAGCGCTGTCACGCTCCGGCGGAGAATCTTGCGGGCGCTGTCGAGCTGACCGGTGCTGATCCAGGTCAGGCCGCAGCACAACGGGCCGGCCGGAATGCGTACGGAGAAGCCCGCGCGCTCGAGCACGGCGACGGCGGCGATGCCCACATCCGGTGTGAAGTGGTTGGTGAACGTGTCGACCCAGAGGAGCACCGGATCGCCGGTCGCGTTCGGATGGTGGGCGAACCATTGCCGGAACGTACGGGTAGCGAAGCGCGGCGGGTCGCGGCGCGGATCGATGCCGGCGAGGCGTTTGGCGATACCGGCGCCGGGGCCACCGAGCGCGGCGTTGACCAGGCGCGGTGCCTTCGCCGCGAGCCGGGCCCACCGGGGCAGCCAGCCGAGGCTGTAGTGGCTGACCGGCCGGAGCCGCCGGCGGTACGACTGGTGCAGGACCTCGGCCTTGTACGTCGCCATGTCGACGCCGGTCGGGCAGTCGGAGGCGCAGCCCTTGCAGGCGAGGCAGAGGTCGAGCGACTCGCGCACCTCGGGTGCCCGCCACCCGCCGGTGACCAGGGTCCCGTTGGCCATCTCCTGCAGCACCCGGGCGCGTCCACGGGTGCTGTCCTTCTCATTGCGCGTGGCGAGGTAGGACGGGCACATGACGCCGCCGGCCCCGGTCGTATCGGCCCGACACTTCCCCACCCCGGTGCAGCGGTGTACGGCGGCCGAGAAGTCGCCGGTGTCCCCGGCGTACGCGAAAGCGAGACGCTTGCGCAGGTGTGGGGCGGGCAACCGGAGGTCCGCGTCGAGTGGTCGCGGCCGCACGATGACACCGGGGTTCAGCAGGTCGTCCGGATCGAACACGGCCTTCGTCGCGGCGAACGCCTGCAGGGCCGCGGCCGAATACATCACCGGCAGCAGCTCGCCTCGGGCGCGTCCGTCGCCGTGCTCGCCGGACATCGAGCCGCCGTACGACGCGACGAGCGTCGCCGCGTCCAGAAGGAACGCGCGGAACACGCGGGCGCCGCCGGGTCGATCGAGCGGGAAGTCGATCCGGACGTGTACGCAGCCGTCACCGAAGTGCCCATACGGCACGCCGGACACGCCGTGCGCCGCCATCAGCGCCTCGAAGTCGCGCAGGTAGGCGCCGAGCTTGCCGGCCGGCACCGCGGTGTCCTCCCAGCCGGAGTAGGACCGCTTGCCGCCGACGGGTCGGGACGCGAGACCCGCGCCATCCTCACGGATGCGCCACAGGGCGGCCGTTTCCGCCGCATCGGTGACCACCCGTGAGTCGAGCGCGCCCGCCACCGCGATGACCTGCCCGGCGATGGCGGCGAGCGCCGCATGGGTCTCGCCGGCCAACTCCACGAACAGCCATCCACTGCCGCGTGGCAGTGCCGGCACCGCCGCCGGTCCACGGCTCGCGACCACAACATCGACGATCCGGCGGTCGAGGCCTTCGACCGCGATCGGCGAAAACGGCAACAGCGCCGGTACGGCGTCGGCCGCGCTCGCCATGTCGGCGTAGCCGAGAGCCACGAGCACCGTGGCCGGCGGCGTACGGACCAGGCGGACCGTCGCGCCGAGCACGACACCGAGCGTGCCTTCGGTCCCCACGAACGCCCTGGTGACATCGAAGCCACGCTCCGGCAGCAGATGCTCCAGCGAGTAACCGGACACCTGCCGCCCGAACCGGCCGAACTCCCTGCGGATCGTCGCAAGGTTGCCCGCCACCACGTCCCGCAGTGCGGTCAGCGTCGGCGAGGAGGCCGGCGCCGGCGAGCCGTTCAGCACCAGCCGCTCCCCCGTGCCCGTGATGACGTCGAGGGCGGTCACGTTGTCCGACGTACGGCCGTAGCCAAGTGCGCGCGAACCGCACGCGTTATTGCCGATCATGCCGCCGAGCGTGCAGCGGTTGTGGGTCGACGGGTCAGGTCCGAACCGCAGTCCGTACGGCCGGGCCGCGCGCTGCAGGTCGGCCAGGACGATGCCCGGGTCGATCCGAGCGGTGCCCGCGTCCCGGTCGATCTCGTGGACGTGGGCGAGGTGCCGGGAGAAGTCCAGGACGAGCCCCGGGCCGACCGCGTTGCCCGCGATCGACGTGCCGGCGCCGCGGGACGTGAACGGGACACCCATCGACCGGCATACGTCGAGCGCGGCGACGACCTCATCGACCGCCCGGGGAAACGCGACCACCCGCGGCACCACCCGGTAGAGCGAGGCATCGGTCGAATACTCCGCGCGCCGGCGGGTCGAGTCGTCGACCTCGGCCAGACCGGCCCGGTACAGCTGGGCAGCGAGGTCCGACGTCGACACGCTGTCGGGCGCGGCCATGTCTACGACAGGACCCGCAGGCCGATCGTCTCCGGCATCCCCCGCAACTCGGTGAGCACGTCTTCGGAGAAGTCCCGGCCGATGTCGGTGAGCAGATAGCCGTACTCGCCCCGGGTGGCCAGGAGCTGTCCTTCGACGTTGACCGAATGCCGCGCGAGGATGCTGTTCACCTGAGCCAGCACGCCGGGCGTGTTGTGGTGGATATGCGCGACGCGGTGGGTGGCCTCCCGGGCGACCAGCGAAACGGACGGAAGGTTGACGCTGAGCGTCGTGTTCCCGTCCGAGATGAACGTGACGAGCTTGTTGGCGACGAAGCGGCCGATGTCGGCCTGCGCCTCCTCGGTCGAACCGCCGATGTGCGGAGTCAAGATCACGTTCGGGATGCCACGAAGCTCCGAGGTGAACTCGTCGCCGCGCCGCTTCGGTTCGGACAGGAACACGTCCACCGCCGCGCCCGCGATGCGACCGCTGGTCAGGTGCCGACCGAGCGCGGCGTGGTCGATGACGAAGCCCCGCGAAAGGTTGAGGAACAGGCTCCGGGGCCGCATCCGGGCGAATTGTTCATCGCCGAAGAACCCGCTGTTACCGGGCCGGCCGTCGACGTGCAGCGTGACCACGTCGGCCACGTCGAGCAGATCGTCGAGCGTCTCGCAGCGCCGGGCATTGCCGAGCGCGAGCTTGTCGGCCGTGTCGTAGAAGTACACGGTCATGCCGAGGTTCTCGGCCAGCACCGACAGCTGCGTGCCGATGTTGCCGTACCCGACGATGCCGAGCGTACGGCCACGAACCTCATGGCTTCCGTTGGCGTCTTTGTCCCACACGCCGGCGTGCATCTTTTCGTTTTTCTCGGTGAGCCGCCGGGTGAGCGCGATGATCTCGGCCAGGGCCAGCTCGACGACGCTGCGGGTGTTGGAGAACGGTGCATTGAAGACGGCGACGCCGGAGCCGGCGGCGGCGGCGAGATCGATCTGGTCGGTGCCGATGCAGAATGCGCCGACCACGGCCAGTCGCTCAGCCGAGCGCAGCACCCGCGCGGTGACCTGAGTCTTCGACCGGATGCCGAGCAGGCTCACGTCCCGGACGCGCTCGATCAGCTCGTCCTCGTCGAGCCCCCCGGACAACGTCTCGACGAAGTAGCCCTCGGACTCGAGCCGAGTCACCGCCTCGGGATGGATGTTCTCCAGCAGGAGTGCCCGGATCTTCGCGTCGGTCATAGCCGTCCATTTCCTCCGGCGAGCGCCGGTCATCTTCGGGGAAATCTATGGCGTGACCGGCTTCCGGGGTTTCCGGGCCGGCCGGCCGCGCATGAAGCGGGCGGCCCGCCAGCGATCGGTCACGGTAGGACCGACCGGGACGTGCCGCGCCCGCATGATTTCGGCAACGCTGGACGCCCCGATGCGCCCGGCACGCGTCAACTTTAGCCCCAGGCGCATTCCGTCGGGGCGTACGGTGCGACACTGCCACGCTCACCGGCTGGCCGCGCCCGTTCGGCTCGAACCGTCGGGTACGAATGCCGAGGGCCCGGAAGAAACGGCGAGCAATGCGATCGGGATTTGACACTCGCGGGCATCTTTGCCGTGGCGCAATTACCGATCGGGCCCGCTACGGCAATCGTCACTGGCTCGGCTCGATGCCCGATTTCGGCCGCTCGGAAAGGTTACTCATGGGTGTTTCGCCCATTCGTAGACTTGATTACTTCGAAACTATCCGGCAGGGTCGGACCGTCCCACGTCGCTGGCGGGCGAGTCGGGCGCAATAGGTGCATCGTCGATCCCCCGATGCACTATCCGTACCCACGGTCGGAGGCTTCCGTGACGGTTCTACCGCGTCGTTGGCGCGTGCTGCGCCCGGCGTTCGCTGCAGCACTGCTCGCCGTTTCCGTGCTCGGTCTGGCATTGATCGCGCTCGCGCCGAATGCCGCGTCCGCGGCCACCGCAAAGGTTGGCTACGTCCGCCTCGCCCACCTGTCCCCCGACACACCCGACGTCGACGTTTACCTCGATTCGGTGTCGTCGGCGGCGAAGGAGCAGGTTTTCCCGGGCGTCGGCTACGGCACGGTTTCGCCATACCTGAGCCTTAAGGTCGGCGAGTATGCCGTCTCGATGCGGGTCGCCGGCGCGGATCCGAAGTCGCCGCCGGTGCTCACGACCGACGTCACCGTCGCCGCCGGCCAGGCGTACACGGTGGCCGGCGTCGGCCGCCACGCCGACCTCGGTCTCAAGGTGTTCCACGACGATCTGAGCAGCCCCGCGCATGGCAAGGCCAAGGTCCGCATCATTCAAGCGTCGATCAAGGACCCCCAGCTGAACGTGTCCTTGACCAACGGCACCAAGATCGCCTCGAACGTCGCCTTCGCCACGACGACGTCCTACCGGCAGGTCAACGCGGGCAACTGGACGCTCGTCGTCGCGCCGGCCGGCGGCGGCGAGTCGGTGAAGCTGCACGTCGATCTGAAGTCTGACAGCGTCTATTCGCTGCTGATCCTCGACGGCAAGACGACGCTGACACCCGATCTCAAGGTGGACGCGACGCGCGCCGGCAGCGCCCCGACCGGCGGCGTGCCGACCGGCCTCGGCGGAAGCTCGCCGCGGACGATGCCGACCATCGCGGTCTCCGTACTGGCGCTCGCCGGC
>DATCXD010000105.1:0-3203 GCA_036566005.1 Micromonosporaceae bacterium
CCGCCGGGTCGGCGACCGATTCGCCCGGCCCGTCCACGCGCCCCAGCACGAGCGCCCCCGCCGGCGGCGGCCCGATCACCCTCTCGGCCAGCCAGGCGCGCATCGTCGATCCACCCAACGGCACCCGCGACAAGCTGGCCGAGGCCGACAAGGTGGTCGACGGCGACGACAACACCGGTTGGCAGACGAGCTGGTATAAAAGCGCCGCCTTCGGACATCTCAAGCCGGGCATGGGCGTGCTCATCGACCTCGGCAAGCCGGTCGACGTCGCCAACGTGAAGGTCGACTTCGACTCGCCGGGCGCAACCGTGTCGGCCCGGGTGGGCGATACCGATCCTGGCAACACGTCCAGCGGCGACGGCCAGATCAACAAGACGTACAAGACCGTGGCCGGTCCGATCAAGGCTGGGCCGTCGCAGGTGTTGCCGCTCGGGGTCACCACACGGTACGTACTGGTGTGGATCACCAAACTGCCGCCGATCGGTGATGGAAAGTACCAGGTCGCCGTCGACGAGATCACGGTCAACGGAGCCTGATCGGCCGTGGTTCGGAGTTGCCGGTGACACTCGCACGGGCGAGCCGGCCGGGCGATCTAGCCGCATAATACGGCGATGGCCGACGACGGATCGACGAGTGATGTGGCGCTGTTGCGCGCCCACGTCGCCGGCGATCCGGACGCCTTTGCCACCCTCGTCCGACGGCACCGCGATCGGCTGTGGGCCGTCGCACTCCGTACGTTGGGCGATCGCGAGGAGGCGGCCGACGCCGTACAGGATGCGCTGATCTCCGCATTCCGGGCCGCCGACCGGTTCCGGGGCGACTCCGCCGTGACCACCTGGCTGCACCGGATCGTCGTCAACGCCTGCCTCGATCGCGTACGGCGGGCCCAGTCACGACCGACCACCGAATTGCCGGACGTGGACATCGCCGCACCGGAGATCGACACGGACACCGCCCTCGACGTCACCGCCGCACTCGGCCGCATCCCGGCCGACCAACGAGTCGCGTTGGTGCTGGTCGATATGCAGGGGCTCCCCGTGGCCGACGTCGCGGACATGCTCGGCGTCCCGATCGGCACGGTCAAGAGCCGATGCGCGCGAGGTCGGGCACGCTTGGCCGTGATGCTCGGCTATCTGCGGAACCCAGACGCACCGAGTGGAGTCTCATCGGAGGGCGCACCAAATCCGCCGACTACGAGCGCGAGGGGAGACCAACCGTGACATCGAACGACGGTACGGCCCCTCCGGTCGACCTGGATCTGCTGGCCGATTACCTCGACGATGTGCTCCCGGCCGGGCCGGCCGCGATGGTGGCCCACCGCATCGAATCGGACGCCCGATGGGCGAGCGCGGCCGAGCGGCTTCGTGCCGCGACGCCGGGCGTCACGGACATGCTGCGCACCACGACCACCGAACCGATGCCGGACGTCCTGCTCGACCGCTTCCTGGCGGCATTGCCGGACCGGACGCCCACCCCGGCCAGCCTCGGCGATGCATCCGGCGCGGAATCGACCGGCGACGACCGAACGAGGCTCGATGGCCGGGACGCCCCGCCGGCGCGCGTGGTCTCACTTGCCGATCGACGCCGTCGACCACGCTGGTCCGGCCTGGCCAAGGTAGCCGCTGCGCTCATCGTCGTCGCCGGGATCGGCACGGGCATCGGTCTCGGTCTCCATGCCACCACCAGCGCCACCAAGAGTTCGAGCAGCGTCGCCAGCAACGCCGAAAGCTCGCCGCAGCGCGGCGCCGCCGGTGGTCTCGCGCTCCAGGTCACGGTGAGCAGACACGACTACGGCGCTGAACTCACCGCAACGCCCGCGGCTCCACAACCGCACGCACTGAGCCATGCCGTCCCGCCGCAGAACCCGCCGAGCGCCGCCGGCGGGCCCGGGTCCGATTCGGCGTCCGTACCGGATGCGCCGAGCGCTCTGCAACGCCTGGCCAGCGGAGGGCTGCCGGCTTGTCTGGCCCAGTTGCAAGAGCAGTTCAGCGCAGTACCACTCAAGGCGGATTTCGCTTTCTACGCCGGCACGCCCGCGGTCGTGGTCACGCTGTCGGATGCAACCGTCGTGGCGGTCGGCGCCGACTGCGGCCTGCCCGGCCGGGGCACCAACGTCCTTGCCACGGGTCACTAACGGTGACCGAGTTCGTACCGTCAAATGGTTGGGCACGGCGGCTATCGACGACCCGGACCATCCGGCGTCGTGACCTGTGGCACGGCTCACCCGCACGGGAATCCCGGCTCCCTAGAATGGGTTCTATCGCGTGGACGGGCCGCCACGCGACCCGCCGATCGGTGTCCAGTTTGCCGGACGTCGATACGAACCTCATGAGGAGCGCTGGAAAGTGTCCGAGGTACGCAACCTGATCATCGTCGGTTCCGGCCCGGCCGGCTACACCGCGGCTATCTATGCGGCGCGTGCGAACCTGCGCCCGTTGATCATCGAGGGCGTCGCGTCCGGTGGTGCGCTGATGACAACGACCGAGGTCGAGAACTTCCCCGGTTTCCCCGACGGGATCATGGGCCCCGAGTTGATGGACAACATGCGCAAGCAGGCCGAGCACTTCGGTGCGGAGTTCATCACCGACGACGTCACCCGGGTCGAACTCAACGGCGGAATCAAGATCGTGTACGTCGGCGAGACCGCCTATCGAGCGCGCGCCGTGATCCTGTCGACCGGTTCGGCGTGGCGCCCTCTCGGCGTGCCCGGCGAGCAGGAACTACTCGGGCACGGCGTGTCGTCGTGTGCGACGTGTGACGGCTTCTTCTTCCGCGGCAAGGACATCGCCGTCGTCGGTGGTGGCGACTCGGCGATGGAAGAGGCGACGTTCCTCACCCGGTTCGCGTCCTCGGTCACGATCATCCACCGCCGCGACGAGTTCCGCGCCAGCAAGATCATGGCGGAGCGCGCACTGACCAACGAGAAGATCAACGTGCTGTGGAACAGCGTTGTCACCGAGGTCCTCGGCGACAACGGCCAGGTCTCCGGCGTCCGTGTCCGCGACGTGATCGGCGGCGAGGAGCGAGTGCTCGACGTCGCCGGCGTTTTCGTGGCGATCGGTCACGATCCGCGCAGCGAGCTGTTCGGCGAGGTGACGCGCGACGAGTCCGGGTACGTGATCGTCGACGCACCGGGCACGCAGACGAACCTCAACGGCGTCTTCGCCGCCGGCGACCTCGTTGACCACACCTACCGGCAGGGG
>DATCXD010000121.1:0-6747 GCA_036566005.1 Micromonosporaceae bacterium
GCGGTGCCCGGCGAGACCGCAGGCCATGAGAGAGCCACACCAATGACACCGGTGGGCAGCCGCAATGTGGGAGCGTCTCGCCGAGCACCTGGACCGAGTCTGGCCGGACACCGATCCTGGGCCAAGTCTCTAAGTAGCCGCTGACCGCGCGGTCACCCAACAGCCAACTACCGAATTTTGTTCCTTTGGGCTGCTGTCGCGGCTGGCCTGGATTCCGGTGGGGAGCGAGCTTGTCCGGTAGGAGCGTGAACGCGTCCGGCCGACAGAGGTCGGCCTTGCCGACGCTGCGCGAAGATCGGAGCATCCCACACGCGGCAGTTACGGCCCGATCCAGGAGGTCCCTCGTGCTCATCGCCATCCTCGACTTCAGCACCGCAGCCACCGACCGCCCGGCGGCCCTCGCCCAGCTCGACGGCGAGCGTGACCGGGTGCACGCCATGCCGGGCAACGTCGCCTTCCGGGTTCACGCCTCGCGTGACGACGAGACCCGGATCACCGTCGTTCACGAGTGGGACGACGAGGTGTCATTCGCCAGTTATCTGAGTTCAGAATCCTTCGTGCGCTCCGGCGAGGTGCTTCGGCCGATCATGACTGGGGCGCCGGTGAGCAGGCGCTTCCGCGCCGAGTTGCTGGAGACGGTGGCCTGACTTGCGTCGCGGCGTGGCTTCTACGATCAGCCAATGCGAGGCCGTCGATGACCCGCGGCGCGTACAGCTTCGTGCGTACGTTCGCACCCGAGCCCACCCGGGATCTCTGCGTGGACCGCCACTACCTGCTCTGCGCCTCCGCCGGCGCCCTCCGGTTGGAGGCGCAGGGCCAGGCTTGGCTGCTGCCGCCAGCCCGGGCCGCGCTGATCGAGGCAGGCCGGCCAATCCGGGTGAGCATCCCGCAGCCGGTCACGACGGCGTCGATCCTGTTCGACACCGAGTTCACCCCGCCCCCGCCGGCTCCGTTGACCGTGTTCGACCTCAGCCCTCTGGCACGTGCGCTGGTGGCCGAGTGCGGTAGGTGGGGCGAGCGCGACGAACCCGTCACGGTGTATGGCGAAACGCTGTTCGCCGCGCTCGCCGCGGTGACCTGGCGGCTTGCCGAGCAGCCAAGTCCGGTCGTCGTGCCAGCGGGGCGATCATCGGAACTGCGCCGAGCCCTGCGGCTGACCGAGGATCGGCTCGGCGCTGAGGTCCGCTTTGAGGACGTGGCAAACGACGTTGGCCTCGCGTCGCGGTCGCTGGCACGCCGCTTCGAGGAGGAGACCGGCATGACGTGGCGGGCAGTCCTGCGCCGGATGCGGGTGCTGCGTGCGATCGAGGAACTCGCTGCAAGTGACACGCCGGTAACCAAGATCGCATTCACGGTCGGATACACCTCACTGTCTGCGTTCAACGCCGCGTTCCGGGAGCTGACTGGCCGCACGCCCACGCAGTACCGGGCCAGCTTCCGGCCCTAACGGGACCACGGCTACGGGCTCCCCGTTGCGAACGTGCTCAACTGCCGCGATGCGCGCATCGGACGCACGCCCCGGTGGTTCGCGCACAGTCGGCCGGTGCGTTGGTCTCCGGGAGTGGTTCGATCGACGAGGTAAAGGGTCTGGTTTCGCCTGGTCAGCTGGGGCTGGCTGTGGGAGTTGCGCGAGGCGGTTGAACGCGTCGGCGACGGCGTGGGCCAGTCGACCCCGCGCAAAGATGGCGGACCCGCGCGGGGTCACGGTGGCTTAGGGTGGCGTACGTGACCACCGTGTACGTGCTCAACGGACCGAATCTCGGCCGCCTCGGCACCCGTGAGCCGGAGGTGTACGGCCGGACCACGTACGCCGACCTCGTCACGATGTGCGAGCAGGCCGGCAAGGAACTCGGGCTGGACGTCACCGTCCGGCAGACCGACGCCGAACACGAAATGATCGGCTGGCTGCACGCGGCGGCCGACGAGCACGCCCCCGTCGTGTTGAATCCGGCCGCATGGTCGCACTATTCGATCGCCCTGCGCGACGCGTGTGCCACGCTGACCGCGCCGCTCATCGAGGTGCACATCTCCAACGTGCACACGAGAGAGCAGTTCCGGCACCACTCGGTCATCTCGGCGGTGGCCACCGGCGTGATCTGCGGCCTCGGCGTCGACGGTTACCGGCTCGCACTCGATCATCTGGCCCGGCGCAGCGGCTGAGGCGCATTACCGACCGTGCCGTCCGGTCGACCGTATCCAGGAGGTGCGGCCCACGGAGGCCGGCCTCGGCGTACGCGGACGCGACGAGCCCCCTGCGGTAGGCGAGCGGCTCGCGCGGCCAGTAGTGCCAGTGCGCCCGATCGAGCTGGCGCCCACATGAGCGTCAGGTTGTCCGTACCCGGCTGAGAGATCTTCAAAAACCCACGGACCGGAGCCGCCCCGCACCCGGCCGACACCCGCGTTTCGCTGGATCGTCGGGTCCGCCGGTAGACTTGGCCGGTCATTCCCGCGTACCGAAGATCAAGGCAGGTCATGGCCACCACGAACGACCTCAAGAACGGGCTCGTGCTCAACCTCGACGGCGACCTCTGGACCGTCGTCGAGTTCCAGCACGTCAAGCCCGGCAAGGGCGGCGCCTTCGTGCGCACGACGCTGAAGAACGTCCTGTCCGGGAAGGTGGTCGACCGGACGTTCAACGCCGGTACGAAGGTGGAGACCGCGAGCGTCGACAAGCGGACGATGCAGTACCTCTACGCCGACGGTGACGACTACGTTTTCATGGATCTGTCGAGCTACGACCAGATCCCGGTGCCGTCGGCGACCGTCGGCGACGCGGCGAAGTACATGCTTCCCGAGGCCGAAGTGACGGTCGCGACCCACGAGGGTGTGCCGCTCTACGTCGAGATGCCGACGAGCGTGTTCCTCGAGGTGACGTACACGGAGCCGGGCCTGCAGGGCGACCGGTCGACCGGCGGCACGAAGCCGGCCACGGTCGAGACCGGCGCGACGATCCAGGTGCCGCTGTTCATTACGAACGGCGAAAAGATCAAGGTTGATACGCGCGACGGCCGCTACCTCGGCCGTTCATGATGTTCGCTGATTGTTCGATGGCGGCCGGCCGGTCGATGGCTGCTGATCTTTGTGGCTGAGGGCCCCAAGACGCCGATGCCGGCGCGTCGCAAGGCACGCAAGCGGGCACTCGACGTCCTCTACGAGGCGGACCTGCGCGGCGACGACATCCGTACGGTGCTGGCCAAGGTCCTCGGCCGCATTGAGCAGCCGCTGCCCGGGCATCTGCCGTACGCGGTATCGCTGGTCGAGGGCGTGGCCGACCACGTCGACCGGATCGACGAGCTGATCGCCAGCTATGCCGAGGGTTGGACGCTGGACCGGATGCCGATCGTGGACCGCAATCTGGCCCGCATCGCCGTGTACGAGCTGCTCTATGTCGACGAGATCGACGACGCGGTCGCGATCACCGAGGCGGTGGAGTTGGCGCGGCAGCTGTCGACCGACGATTCGCCGCGCTTCCTCAACGGCATGATCGGCCGGATCGCCGAATACACCACCCACTGAGCACGCTCGTGGGCGGTTGCGCTCGGGGCCTTGGGGCAACCCGACCCGACTTGACTGGGAAGAGCCATTAGGTCGGCGTCGGATCGGGCTGCCCCAAGGCCGACGTGGGCACGGCGTGAGCCGCACGCCTGGCCTTAAAGATCTTTCGCAGTGATCGTGATACCGACAGAGCAGCCGTAACACTGCGGGTCCGGGGAGTACTCGCGAGACGGCGGGGCCGGTGCTACGGCGAGATCTTGGTGCCCTGACGGTGTCCGGGCGCCGCATCCGCACCAACATCGCCAGAGCGCCTGTCCGTATCACGTAACCGCGAAAGCCCTCACCCGCCGCCGACGTTCGGCACCCGCTCGCAACGGGCAGGGGGCCACCTGATCCCGCGCAGACCTAAAACGCTCTGCAGTCAAGCGGGATCGGGTCGCCCCCTGCCCTAAGCTGAACCCCGACGGACCTAGTTGAACATCGACCGCACATCGGTCACGAGCACGCCACGCTCGTTCAGGCGTTCGACCAGCATTGCCGGCGAGAAGTCGTACACGATGGCGAGCGCGCGCAGATCGTCGGCCCGGATCGACAGCACGCGGCCGTTGTAGTCGCCGCGCTGCTGCTGGATCGCGCGGGCGTACTTCGCGACGAACAGCAGATCCTCGTCGCCCTGGTCGTAAAGCTTCTCGAGATCCAGCACGATCTTGCCGGCCGCCTCGTGCCGGACACCGCTGCCCTCGGGCAGTAGTTCGGCGACCGGTACGCGGTAGAAGTCGGCCAGTTCGGCGAGCCGGGACACGGTCACCGCACGGTCGCCGCGTTCGTACGACCCGACGACAACCGCCTTCCAGCGCCCGTTGGACTTTTCCTCGACACCCTGCAGGGACAGTCCCTGCTGCTGGCGGATGGAGCGCAGGCGCGAACCCAGCGACTTCGCGTATTCAGACGGCATTTTCGAACCACTCCCAGTCACCGGCCCGTAGGCACTCCCCAGCGATCGCTACGGAGCGTGACCGTAATACCCGTAGCTGCGCGTGGTCAAGTGTTGCAGCTATCGCATTTCGGGATGCGGCCGAGGTGACATATGCGCGCGGGTCCCGTTTCGCCGAGTCACGGCCCGATGACGGTGGAGTGATACCGGAACCGAGCCACTGTCCGACCGCTGCCCGGTTGGGAGAAACGCCCGAACTGTGGCACGTCACCGCGCGTACGGCTGGCTCGACGCGGCGACCGAGACCCGCGGACGCTCAGCATGTCGCCGCGGCGTGCCTGATAGGCTGCCGTCCGGCACCGGCGCTCCGCCATAGAGCTCAGACGCTCCGCTACATGGCGGCCGAATGCCCTCGACGTCCTTTAACGACCCGTCCCGTGAGGCGGGGAAGGAGGTCTGCTGTGGCGCACCCACAGACGACTAAGACGATCCTGACGGCCGCGGACATCTCTCGGACCATCGACCGCATCGCCCACCAGATCCTGGAAAAGACCGAAGGCGCGCGCGACGCGGTCCTGCTCGGCATCCCGACCCGCGGATTCCCACTGGCTCGACGGCTGGCCGGACGCATCGCGACGTTCGAGGACGTGCCGATCCCGGTCGGTGTGCTCGATGTCACTCTCTACCGCGACGACCTGCGCATGCGCGCCGCGCGCGCGATCGGCAAAACGCAGATACCACCGGCCGGGATCGACGGTCGCCTGGTCATCCTCGTCGACGACGTCCTGTTCTCCGGCCGTACCGTGCGCGCCGCCCTGGATGCCCTCGGCGACCTCGGCCGCCCGCGCGCCGTCCAACTCGCCGTGCTCGTCGACCGCGGCCACCGCGAACTCCCGATCCGGGCCGACTACGTCGGCAAGAACATCCCGACGTCGCTGGTCGAGTCGGTGCGGGTCCGTCTGTCGGAGACCGACGGCGCCGACGAGGTTCAGCTCTATCCGGGTACGGACACCAGCGCGGCTCCGGCGACCGGAGCGGCCGAGCGGAGGGTCGTCGCATGATCGCCCATCTGTTGTCCGCCGCCGATCTCGACGCGGCGACCGCGACCCGGGTGCTCGACACCGCGGGCGAAATGGCCGGTGTCGCCGACCGCGAGGTGAAGAAGCTGCCGACGTTGCGCGGCCGCACCGTCGTCAACCTCTTCTACGAGGACTCGACCCGGACGCGTACGTCCTTCGAGGTGGCCGCGAAGCGGCTGTCGGCCGATGTGATCAACTTTTCGGCCCGGGGGTCGAGCGTGTCGAAGGGCGAAAGCCTCAAGGACACGGCGCTCACTCTGCAGGCGATGGGCGCCGACGCCGTCGTGATCCGGCACATGGCCTCGGGCGCGCCGCACCGGCTGGCGAGATGGATCGACGGCAGCGTCATCAACGCCGGCGACGGCACCCACGAGCACCCGACCCAGGCGCTGCTGGACGCGTACACGATGCGCTCACGGCTCGGCCGGCTGGCCGGCCTGCACGTGGTGATCGTGGGCGACGTCCTGCACAGCCGGGTCGCCCGGTCGAACGTGCACCTATTGCACACGCTCGGCGCCAAGGTCACGCTCGTCGCGCCGCCGACGCTGCTGCCGGTCGGCGTCGGTTCGTGGCCGGCCGCGGTGTCGTACGACCTCGACTCGGCGCTGTCCGATGCGGACGTCGTGATGATGCTGCGCGTCCAGCGGGAGCGGCTGGCCGGCGGTTCGGCCGCCGCCCGCGACACGTTCTTCCCGTCCGATCGGGAGTATTCGCGCCGGTACGGCCTTGACGACGCACGCCTGCGCCGGATGCCCGCGCACGCGATCGTCATGCATCCCGGCCCGATGAACCGCGGCGTCGAGATCACCGCCGAGGTCGCCGACTCGCCCCGGTCCACGATCGTCGAGCAGGTGGGCAACGGCGTGTCCGTCCGCATGGCCGTGTTGTACCTGATGCTTGGGGGGTTGTGAACGTGGCATACCTGGTCAAGAACGTGTCGATTCTCGGCGGCGAGTCGACCGACATGCTGGTGCGCGACGGCGTCATCGTGGCCGTCGGCGCGCTGGCCGGCGACGCGCTCGCGGACACCGGCGACGGGTCGAGCGACGCGGCCGAGGCACTCGAAGTCGTCGAGGTCATCGACGCGACCGGGCTCGTCGCGCTGCCGGGCCTCGTGGACCTCCATACGCACCTGCGCGAACCGGGCCGCGAGGATGCCGAGACCGTCCTGTCCGGGTCGCGGGCGGCGGCGCTCGGCGGCTACACGGCGGTGTGCGCGATGGCGAACACGTCGCCGGT
>DATCXD010000156.1:0-3314 GCA_036566005.1 Micromonosporaceae bacterium
CCGCCGGCTGCTCGACAGGAAAGTCGTCCGCAAGCTCGTCAACGGCAGCCGCCGGATCAAAGAAGACCGGCACGATCACGATCGCCTACCTTCAGAAGCAAGGCGACCAGCAGTACTTCGTCGACGAGGCCAACGGCGCCAAGCAGGAGGCCGCCAAACTCGGCAACGTCAAGGTTGTGGTTGTCGACCTCGGCACCGACTCGAACAAGGCGATCAGCGCGATGAGCACCGAAGTCGCACAGAAGGTCGACGGCATCGCGATCGTCGTTCCCGACCAGAAGATCGGGCCACAGGTCATCGACGCCGCGAACAGCGCACACATTCCGCTGGTGGCGTCGGACGACCCGATCAAGAGCGGCGCGGGGCAGGACGCCCCGTTCGTCGGTTTCGACAGCACGCAGATGGGCACATCGGTCGGCCAACAGGCCGGCCAACTCTACAAGCGGGCCGGCTGGACCCCGTCGGACACCAAGGTGATGGCGGCCTACCAACAAGATCTGTCCGACTGCCAGCTGCGTGAGCAGGGCGAGGAACAAGGTTTCCGGTCCGCGGCCGGCACGAACGTGCCGATCGTCAAGCTCGGCACGGACAACTCGGTGATTGACGCGCAGAACAAGGCCGCCGCGGCGCTGACCGCCAACCCCAACGTCAAGCACTGGATCGTGTGGGGCTGCAACGACGAGAGCGAAACCGGCGCGGTCACCTCGTTGCAGAACGGGCACGTCGCCGCATCGAACATCATCGGTGTCGGATTGGGCGCCTACCTCGACTGCAAGGACTGGAAAGCAGGCGTGCAGTCCGGCAACAAGGCCGCACTCTACATCGGCGGCGCGGACGTCGGCGCGTCCTCGGTCAAGACGCTCGTCGACTACCTGCGCAACGGCGTCAGCTTGCCAGCCAAGACGATCGCCAAGACGACCATGGTCGACGCGTCCAACTGGCAGTCCGTCATGGGCTCCTGCAGCTGATCCCAGGTTTCTTCCGCACTGAGTAACCGCAGGCGAGAGGAGCGAGGTGGACACGGCCGAGGGCACCAGCCGGCTGGTCATGCGGGACATCCGCAAGGCGTTCGGCGGCGTACGCGCGCTGCGCGGCGTGACGATCGAGGCGCGCGCCGGCGAGGTAATGGCACTGGTCGGCGAGAACGGCGCCGGAAAGTCGACCCTGCTAAAGATCCTCGCCGGCGCGGACCGGCCGGACACCGGCGCGATGACCATCGACGGGCAGCGGGCCCAATTCAGCTCACCACGCGACGCCCACGCCGGCGGCGTGCGAGTGATCTACCAAGAACCAGAGATCATCCCGCACGTGTCTGTCGCCGAGAACATCTACCTGGGAGAACTGCCTCGCCGAGCGCACGTGGTCGATCGACGCCGCCTGTACGCACGAGCACGCGAGGACCTTGCCCGGTACGGGTTCGCATCAGCGCTCCCGCCGACCGAGCTCGGCGAGCGACTGTCGCCGGCGCAGCGGCAGCTCGTCGAGATCATGCGGGCGCTGATCGCCAACGTCCGCGTGATCGCGTTCGACGAACCGACCTCCTCACTGTCCAACGTGGAGGTCGATGCGCTGTTCCGGCTCATCAACCGGCTACGCGACGACGGTGTCACCGTGCTGTACGTCTCGCACCGGCTGCCGGAGATCTTCCGGATCGCCGATCGCGTCACGGTGTTGCGCGACGGGGCAGTGGTGGGTACCCGCGACGTCGCGGCGACGAACAGCGACGAACTGGTGTCGATGATGGTCGGCCGCGACCTGACCAACATGTTCGTCCGCCAGGCCCACGAAGCCGGAAACGTGGTGCTTTCGGTCCGCGGCCTGACCAGCGACGTGGTCACCGACATCAGTTTCGACGTCCACGCCGGCGAGGTCGTCGGCATCGCGGGACTGGTCGGCGCCGGCCGGTCCGAGTTGGCACACGCCATCGTCGGAAGCGAGCCGGTCAACGCCGGCGAATTGCGCATCGATGACCGTCCGGTGCGCATCCGCAACCCGCGCGACGCAATCCGCGCCGGCATCGGGCTCGTGCCCGAGGAACGCAAGGCACAGGCGCTGCTGATGGAACGATCGGTGCGCGACAACGTCTCACTCGTTGTGCTCCGGCGCATCAGCACAGCACACGTCGTGCGGGCGCGGGCGGAACGAAAACTCACGGCCGAGTTCGTACGCCGTCTGTCGGTGCGCACGCCGAGCATCGAGCAGATCGTCGGCAACCTGTCCGGCGGCAACCAACAAAAAGTCGTTCTCGCACGCGGACTCGCCATGCGGCCCCGGGTGCTGATCCTCGATGAGCCCACGCGCGGCGTCGACGTCGGCGCGAAAGCCGAGATCTACCAGCTCATCAACGACCTCGCCGGCGACGGTCTCGCGATCGTCGTCATCTCCTCCGAACTGCCCGAGATCCTCGCGTTGTCCGACCGCGTCCTGGTCATGAAGGCCGGCCGGATCACGGGCGAGCTCGCCCGGTCCGACGCCAGCGAAGAGCGCATCCTCGCGCTCGCCATGAAAGACGAGATCGCCACGGGAGCTCCCTCATGACCTCGATCACCCGCCCGTCAACCGTCGCCGTCACCGACGACGACGTCCCGAAACGTCCGTCGCGCCTGCGACGCACGGTCGACGCCGCCGGTGTGCAAAACGTCAGCCTGCTCATCGCGCTCGGCGCGCTGGTGGCCATCATCGGCGCGCAAAACAGCGACTTCTTCCTCGTCAGCAACATCAAGACAATCGGCACGACGGTGTCCATCGTCGGTGTACTGGCCGTCGTCCAGACCCTCGTGATGCTCATCGGCGGACTGGACATCTCCGTCGGCAGCGCAGCCGGACTCACCTCGGTCGTGTCGGCCATGGTGTTCACCAGCCAACACAGCGCCGGCGTCGGGATCCTCGCGGCGCTCGGCGTCGGCGTACTCACCGGAACGTTCAACGGAGTCGTGATCATCTACGGCCGCGTCAACGCGGTGATCGCCACACTCGCAACGTACGCGGGATACCGCGGTCTCGCAGACCTCATCTCCAACGGACGCGCCCAGGGCTACACGGGTACCGATTCGACATTCGTGTTTATCGCCCGCGGCGCGCTCGCCAGCATCCCGACACTCATCTGGATCCTCGTCGTCATCTCCCTCGCCGTACACCTGCTGCTGCGATACACCGACATCGGCCGCAACATCTACGCAATCGGCGGCAACCCGACCGCCGCCCGGCTCGCCGGGATCAACCTCAACCGGTACGCCATCGGCTGCTACATCGCCGCGGGCGTCATCGCCGCCCTGGCCGGCATCATGCTCACCGCCCGCACCGGATCCGGACAA
>DATCXD010000172.1:0-3483 GCA_036566005.1 Micromonosporaceae bacterium
CGCGAGCAGCTCGCCCGTCCGGGCGGCGGTGCCCTGTCCGGCGACGACGACGGCGCGCGGCCGCCCTTCGTCGGCGATCGAGCTGAGGTTGGCCTCGGCCGCGAGGGACGCCGACTCCCGCACCTGCGCACCGGCCGAGGCCGTGGCCCGCAGCATCTGGCCCGGATCCGCGCGCTCCAACGCACCGACGTCGTCGAGCAGCCGCTCGTCGACGGTACGGGATCCGCGTACCCCGGCCGAACCGTCCGGTGGGGAAGCCATCAGGCGGCCTCGCCCGGCGTCGGCACCGGCGGGGTGGCCTCGTCGAGCAGCAGCACCGGAATGCCGTCCCGGATCGGAAAGACCCGTCCACATTCGGTGCAGGTCAAGGTTTGCGCCGCGTCGTCGTAGTCGAGCGGCGCGTGATGCGTGTCGGGGCAGGCCAACAACGACAGCAGTTGGGAATCAAGGGACACCGGAAGCTCCTTTACGTCCGTGGCGACGGTCTGACCGAACGACTCGGCGTTCAGCGTGCGCGGATGACCTTCAGCGTGCGCGGATGACCTGGAGCGCGGCGTCCCGCAACTGCGCCATCCGGTCGGCGTCCGGCGCCTCGACATTGAGTCGCAGCAACGGTTCCGTGTTCGACGGTCGCACGTTTATCCAGCCGCCGTCCGGATAGCGTACGGTCAGGCCGTCGAGATGATCGGCTTGCACTCCGGCCGGCGCACCGGTGCCGACGAGCGCCGCCTCGGCCTCCGCTAGTTTGCCCGCCGGATCGGCGACCGTCGTGTTGATCTCGCCCGACGCCACGTACCGCTCGAACTTCGCGGCGAACTCCGACAGCGGCAAGGGTTGACCACCCAGCGCGGCCAGCATGTGCATGGCCGCGAGCATTCCCGTGTCGGCGCCCCAGAAGTCCTTGAAGTAGTAGTGAGCCGAATGCTCGCCGCCGAACGCCGCACCCGTACGCGCCATCTCGGCCTTGATGAACGAGTGCCCGACCCGAGTGCGTACGGGTTGGCCGCCGTTCTCGGTCACGATTTCCGGCACGGCGCTCGACGTGATCAGGTTGTGGATGATCGTGGCACCCGGGTGTTTGGCCAGCTCGCGGGTCGCGACGAGCGCAGTGACCGCGCTCGGCGACACCGGGTGTCCGAGTTCATCGACGACAAAGCAGCGATCCGCGTCGCCGTCGAAGGCGAGTCCGATGTCGGCATCGTGTTCGACGACCGCGGCCTGGAGGTCGACGATGTTGGCCGGATCCAGGGGGTTGGCTTCGTGGTTGGGGAACGTGCCGTCGAGTTCGAAATAGAGCGGCGTGATGTCCAGCGGCAGCGCTGCGAGCTTCTCGTCGCCGAGCACCGCCGGGACCGTATATCCGGCCATGCCGTTGCCGGCGTCGACGACGACCGCGAGGCGCCGGATGCCCGACAGGTCGACCAGATCGCGCAGATACTCGGCGTACGGACGGAGGAGGTCCCGCTCGCTCACGGTGCCCCGCGCCTCGACGCGTAGCGAGTGGGCGGAGCCGGTGCCGTCCAGGATGGCCTGGGCCAGGTCCCGGATATCGCCCAGGCCGGTCTCCAGCCCGACCGGCAGCGCACCGGCCCGGCACACCTTGATTCCGTTGTATTTGGCCGGATTGTGGCTCGCGGTAAACATCGCGCCGGGCATGTTGAGGCTGCCGGCAGCGAAGTAGGCCATGTCGGTCGAGCCGAGACCGGCGAGGATCACGTCGGCTCCCTCGGCCGCCGCGCCGTCGGCGAATGCGGCGGCAAGGTCGGGCGAGGACGGTCGCATGTCGTGCGCGATGACGATCGACGGCACCGCACCCTCGCGACGCATGACCCGGACGAACGCGGTACCGAAAGCGCGCGCCACCTCGTCGCTCAGTTGATCCGGGACGGTGCCTCGGACGTCGTACGCCTTGACGAAGTCGCTCAGCTGGACCTTGGACACGACGAACTCCTTGCGGCGCGGATGAGCGCGGTTGATGGCGACCTTCAGCCTACCGATCACCGGTGCCCGGACCGTGCGCTGTGTCCCAAAACCAGTGCCAGCGGCAAACCAGTGCCAGCGGCCCAAACCAAAGAGGCCGACGCCCGCTCGCCCGACGCCCGCTCGCCAGACGCCCGCTCGCCAGACGCTTGATTGCCAGACGCCCGATTGCCAGACGCTGCTCACCTGGCCGCCGCGGCCCTAGAGGTCCAAACCGGTCAACACCATCACGCGGACGTCGGTGTAGTCGTCCATCGCGCTGCGCAGACCCTCGCGACCGACGCCGGAGTTCTTGCGGCCACCGTAGGGCATCTGGTCGGCCCGGAAGCTCGGCGCGTCGCCGATGATGACGCCGCCGACGTCCAGTGCGCGGTGCGCCGCGAACGCCGTCTGCACGTTGTGCGTGAACACGGCCGCCTGCAGGCCGAACTGCGAGTCGTTGACCGCGGCGAACGCGTCGGCGTCACTGGCGGCCCGGGACACGACCATCACCGGCCCGAACACCTCCTCGGTGCACACCAACGCGTCGGCGGGTGTGTCGGCCAGGACCACCGGTGCGATCGCGCGTCCGTCGCGTGCGAAGTCGCCGACCAGGTTGCGCGCGCCGACCGATTGCGCCTGACGTACCCATGCTTCGATCCGGTCCGCGGCCGCATCGTTGATGACCGGCCCGACCTCGGTGGTCTCGTCCTCGACGTCGCCATTCGGCAGCGCCTTCACCTTGTCCACCAACCGCGGGACGAACGCGTCGTAGAGATCGTCGTGCACGATCACGCGCTGCACCGCGATGCACGACTGCCCGGCCTGGTAATTGCCGAACGTGGCGATCCGGGTCGCGGCCCAGTCCAGGTCCGCCTCCGACGACCAGTCGCCGCACACCACGGCGGCCGCGTTTCCGCCCAGTTCCAATGTCACATGCTTTTCCGGTACGGCCGACCGGATCTGCGCGCCAACCGGGCCTGAGCCGGTGAAGGACACGATCGGTAGCCGCGGATCGGCGACGAGGGCGGCGGCCCGCTCGTTCGGGATCGGCAACACCGAGAACATCCCCGGCGGCAGACCGGTCCCGACACCGTCCGGCTCGGTGACCTCGGCCAGCAACTCGCCGAGCAGCAGTGCGGACAGCGGCGTCGCGGGCGCCGGCTTGAGCACGATCGGCGCGCCGACCGCGATCGCCGGCGCGATTTTGTGGGCGACCAGATTCAGCGGGAAATTGAACGGCGAGATGCCGAGGACCGGGCCGCGCGGCGCGCGGCGCACGATCGCCATCCGACCGGTCGCGCCCGGGTCGGTGTCGAGGCGCTGAAGTTCGCCCGAGTCACGGCGCGTCTCTTCGGCGGCCCAGCGGAACGTGGAGACCGCCCGGGCAACCTCGACACGAGCCCACTTGATCGGCTTGCCGTTCTCCGCCGTGATCAGGCGCGCCGCCTCGTCGGCGCGCTCGGCGAGGCGACGGCTCACGTGGTCGAGCGCGGCGGCTCGTACGTGCGCCGGCAGGCCGGC
>DATCXD010000185.1:0-2469 GCA_036566005.1 Micromonosporaceae bacterium
CTCACCGACGGCAGCGCCGCTGTCTTGCCGGCACCCGGTTGCCGCCACGACCCGGATCAGACCCGGTGCGGGGACCGTCCCGTCGACGGCCACATAATCGCCGGCATCGGCGTCGAGCCTGAGTTTCGCGGACGAGACCGCGTGTGCGTGGTATCGAGCCGGCAGACCGGACGCGATCATGTGCAGGATCGCCGATTCGCTACCCGGTGACGTGTAAAGGTCGACGACGCGGCGGAACTCGGCTCCCGACCGTACCGGCGTGATCTTGCAGGATTTGACCCGATCGAATCCACTGACCGCGACCACCGGACCACCACCGGCCGCCGACACCACGTCGACGATAGCCCGGTCGGCCACCGGCCGCGCACTGCCAATGGTCGTCTGCTCGCGCACCGATGGCTTGCCGTGCACGGCATACCAGCCGCCGCCGACCGCCAGCGCGATGATCCAGAGGATCGTTACGACCCTGAGCCACAAGGGCACCCTCCAGGAGCGGCCCGTTGGCGGCGGAGTCGGACGCACCCAGACGTAGCCCGGCGGAGGTGCCGGGTACGGCGGAACGCCGCCGGGCACCGGATCGCCTGCGGGCGGCGATGCCGGCGCCGACGCCGGCTCCTGGGTCACCCGCCAATGAAACCACCGCAGGCCGAAGCGCGACATGTTCGTCCGGCGCCTCGGCAGGCTCCTTTCGCGATCTCAACCGACACCGGCCGGCCGCAGCGATGTCGTGGTACAGAGATCGTCGCCGCGGGTGATGTTGGGCAAGTGCACGCATCCACGCCGCGTGATAGGTGCATTTGCCCAACATCATCGCGATCTCGCGCGAGCGCCGCCGCGCCGAGCACTGAGTGCTGAGCTCGCGCTCTCGGGCGCCCAGCACCGCGTCCGGCACTGAGTGCGCAAACACAAACGAGGCGCTGGCCGCTCGGCCCGCGCCCCGTTCGTTCGACGGCGTCGGGTTAGGCCGCAACCTCGATCGTGATGTCGTTGAGCCCACGGTCTGCGGCTACCACCAGGTCACCGTTGCCGGCGCGGGACAGCGCGCGAATCGTCCAGGTGCCCGGCGCCGCGAAGAACCGGAACTGGCCGACCGCCGACGACACCACCTCGGCGGTGAACTCGCCCGACGAGTCGAGCAGTCGAATGTAGGCACCGCCGACGGGTCCGTCGGCACTGCGGACGATGCCGCTGATGACGGTCTCCCTGGCGATGTCAACACTCGCCGGCAACGGTTCGCTCTGCTCGGGCGCACCGCATCCAGCGATGTCGACGGCGGAGGATTGGGTCATGAGGCACTCCCGGGCTCGTCGCCGAGCGCTACCGGCACGCCAACGAGCGAGCCGTACTCGGTCCAGGACCCGTCGTAGTTCTTGACGTCGCCGAGGCCAAGCAGCTCATGCAGGACGAACCACGTGTGCGATGAGCGCTCGCCGATGCGGCAGTAGGCGATCGTCGACCGCGACTCGTCGAGCCCGGCCGCCTTGTAGATCTCGCGCAGTTCGTCGTCGGACTTGAACGTGCCGTCCTCGTTGGCCGCCTTGCTCCACGGCACGGACAGCGCGGTGGGCACGTGGCCGGCGCGCTGTGCCTGCTCCTGCGGGAGATGCGCCGGCGCGTTGAGGCGGCCGGCGTACTCGTCCGGAGACCGTACGTCGACGAGGTTCTTGTTGCCGATAGCGGCGACCACGTCGTCGCGGAACGCGCGGATCGCCGTGTCCTGCGACTGCGCGGCATACTGCGTCGCTTCGCGGTTGGGCAGCTCGCTGGTGAGCGGCCGGCCGTCGAGCTCCCAGCGCTTGCGGCCGCCGTCGATCAGCTTGACGTCGCCGTGACCGTAGAGCTTGAAATACCAGTAGGCGTACGCGGCGAACCAGTTGTTGTTGCCGCCGTAGAGGACGACCGTGTCGTTGTTGCTGATGCCTCGCGCGGATAGCAGCGCCGAGAACTGCTCCTGATTGACGAAATCGCGCCGGACCTGGTCCTGCAGGTCCTTGCGCCAGTCGAGTTTGACCGCGCCCGGGATGTGCCCGGTGTCGTATGCGGACGTGTCCTCGTCGACCTCGACGAAGACGATGCCCGGCGTGTCCAGGTTCTTTTCGGCCCAGTCGGCGGAGACCAGGACGGATTCGCGACCCATAATGGATGCCTCTCGATGCGATGGTTGCGGCGGCGGCGGGTGCGCCGAAGATCCGCCGGAAAGCGGGAATGGAATGCTGGTGGAAAGCGTGCAAGCGGCCGTACTGCCGCGGGATTGGGTGCCCGGCGGGGACAGCCATGTGTGCTTGGCGGCTGGCCGCGTCAAGCGCCCGGATGACGCGCGATCAACCACATGCCAGTGGCGTCGGGCGGCCGGCGGAGATCAGCAACAGCGACAGAGGCTCGCCGCGACCAGGCAGAAATCAACCGGGCGGCGCTTGGTGAGCATAGGAACCACGCTCGTGGTCGACGCTGACATGCCCTCACCGTCGG
>DATCXD010000190.1:0-2131 GCA_036566005.1 Micromonosporaceae bacterium
GCGCCGGCGGCATCGGTGAACACGGCGACCGCGCCGGCCGCCGCGGCCATGGGCACGTACGCCGACCCGTGAGCCTGGGCGCCGGGCAGAGCGGCGAACACGTCGCCCGGCCGGACCTCGTTGCTTGCGTGCGTGATGCCGGTGACCATGACGGTCGCGGCGGCGGCGTTCGCCTCGATCACCCGCGCCTCGATCACCCGTGCATCGCCCAGCCGGGCGGCGATCTCGGCGAGAGATCGCGGAATCGGCGCGCTCGGACGCGGATAGCCTGGCACGGCGTCAGACCCTACCCGTCGACGCTTCCGGACGGTACTTGACGCCCGAATCGACCTCACTTCCCGCTGATCTCGAACGTTGGCGCCTTTGCCCCGTCCGGCGGCACGCCGAAATGCTGCAGCGTGAAGGTCATCATGTCGTGGAACGTCGGCGCCGGCACGGTCGTGCTGGATCCGCTGTGTACGTGGGCGAACACACCGATCACGTAGCGCGGGTTGTTGGCCGGCGCCATCCCGACGAACGAGACGACGTTGCCGGACTCGTATTTGCCGTTGGCGACCTGCAGACCCGTACCGGTCTTGCCGGCGACCTGGTATCCGGTGACCGCCGCCGTCGTACCCGTAGCGCCCTTGACGGTGGTGACCGCCTGCAGCAACGTTCGCATCGTGGCCGCGGTCTGCGGCGTGACGACCTTGCGCGTGACGGGGGCCGCGCTCGGCGTCACTTTGCCGTCCGGGGTGACGGTCGCCTTGATCAGGTGCGGCTGCACCCAGACGCCGTTGTTCGCGATCGCCGCGTAGGCCGCCGTCATCTGTAGCGGCGTGACCGAGATGCCCATGCCGATCGGGATCGAACCCCAACTCGAGGCGCTCCAGTGCGATGGCGGCTGGACGAGGCCACCGGATTCGGCCGGCAGGCCCTCGCCCGTCGGCTGGCCGAACCCTAACTTCTGCTGGTACGAGTACAGCTTGTTCGCGCCGAGTTCGCCAGCGACCCGGATCGTGCCGATGTTCGACGAGAACGCGAGAATGCCGGCCGGCGTCAGCTTCGTGCCGTTCGGGAACTTGTGCGTGTCGTGGTAGGTGGTGTCGCCGCGCTTGATGCCGCTGCCGACCGGGACCAGGGTCTTCGGTGTGATCACGCCCTCGTTGATCGCGCCGGCGAACGTGATGAGCTTGGCCACCGAGCCCGGGTCGACGGCGATCTGGGTGGCCGCGTCCAGGCGGTCGGCCTGCGAATAACTTTGCCATGCGGCCGCGTCGTAGGTCGGATAACTCGCCTGGGCCAGCACCTCCCCGGTGTGCGCGTCCATGACGACCGCGGCCGCGAAGTCCGCGCGCGCCTTCGACATGTGGTCGTAGAGCGTCTGCTGGACGTCGTACTGAAGGTCGCGGTCGATGGTGAGTTCGAGGCTCGACCCGGACCGGGCCGGGGTCGACTCGTCGTAGCCGCCGGGCAGCTCCGTGGACAGGTTGCCGTCGCCGACCTCGTACGTGTGCGAGCCGTCGACGCCCTGTAGCTGCTTGTTGTAGGCCTCCTCCAGCCCGGCCAGACCGGCCGAGTCGTTGCCGGTGAAACCGATCAGGTTCGCCGCCAGGTCATGTCCGGGTTCGTCGCGCCGCTGGTCGTACGCCGTGCCGATGCCGGGCAAGTCGAGTGCCTGTACGGACTCCGCGGTCGTCGGGTCGAGCCCTCGCGCGAGGTATTCGAACTCGTCCCGCGATCCGTCGGCCCGCGTCTTGGACGACAGTTTCGGCAGCAGTTCGGAGACCGGCACGCCGAGCAGGTCACGGAGTTTCGCCGCGGTGCGGGCCGGGTTGACCACGCGGGTCGGGTCGGCGAACACGTAGCGGGCGTCGAGGCTCTGCGCGAGCACGTTGCCGTTGCGGTCGACGATCGAGCCCCGCCGCGCTTCGAGAACGGTGGTGGTGAGCCGGTCTTTGAGTCCCGCCGCCGCGTAGGCCCGGCCGTCGGTGAGTTGCAGCAACACGAGCCGGCCACCGAGCACGGTGAAGACCAGTAGCGCGATCACGGTCCCGATGCGCAGGCGTTTGGTCGGCCGGAACGTACGCACGGGCGTCCGTACGCGCCGGGGTCGGTCGTCCCGGATCGCGCGCGTAGGTCGGCCACCGTG
>DATCXD010000010.1:0-2154 GCA_036566005.1 Micromonosporaceae bacterium
CGGCCGCCGTCACGATCTTCGGCGCCACTCGCCGCCAGCAGGCACCGGTCATCATCGGTGGCGCGGCTCTCCTGGGCGAGACGATCAACGAGGTTGCCCGCTATTCGACGACGGCGTTGATACTCGTGTTGATGGCCATCATCGCCGCGGTGCTGATCGGAGTCGGCGCGACCTACGAGAAGCGACGGCGCAACGTGCAGCGGGTATGGACGGTCTTCAACCGCATGCAGTGATGGCCCGTGACCCGGCGCGGCGGCACGGGCGAACCTCGGCCGACTAATCAGCCGAGCCGCGCGCGCAGCGTGGTCTCCTTGTCCGCGACCATGTCGGCGAGTCCACGTTGGAACTCGACCATGCCCTTGGCGAGATCGGCGTCGAATGCGCCGAGGATGCGCACGGCGAGCAGGCCGGCGTTACGAGCCCCGCCGATCGACACCGTCGCGACCGGTACGCCGGCCGGCATCTGGACGATCGACAGCAGCGAATCCATGCCGTCGAGAAACTGCAGCGGAACGGGTACGCCGATCACCGGCAACGTGGTGGCCGACGCCACCATGCCGGGCAGATGCGCCGCGCCGCCGGCGCCCGCGATGATCACCCTCAGGCCGCGGCCGGCCGCCTGCTCGGCGTACGTGAGCATCTTGTGCGGCGTACGGTGGGCGGACACGACGCCGACCTCGTAGCCGACACCGAACTCGTCCAGCGCATCGGCGGCGGCGCGCATCGTCGGCCAGTCCGAATCGCTGCCCATGATCAGCCCGACGGCCGGAGATTCGCTTACCGGGCTCATTGCGTAGCCTCGTCATTCACAGGGGTGTGCTCACTATTCATACCGGTACCTCACTATTTAAACCGGCACCTCGTGCCGGTCGCGGTCCGGTTCGTTGCTCGTCGCCGGCGCCTCGTCCGGGTCGACGCCGTTGTGCAGCCACGCGACGGCGCGCGCGGCCGAAGCCCGTACGGCATCCAGGTCGCTGCCGAGTGCCGTCACATGGCCGAGTTTGCGGCCCGGTCGGGGCTGTTTGCCATAGAGGTGGAGTTTCACGCCGGGCTCGGCCGCCATCATGTGGTGGATGCGTTCGTCCAGCGGCATGCCGCCCTCCGGACCACCCAGCAGGTTCACCATCACGACCCACGGCGCGGTGGCGCGGGTGTCGCCGAGCGGGTAGTCGAGCACGGCCCGCAAGTGCTGTTCGAACTGCGACGTCCGGGCGCCGTCGATTGTCCAATGCCCGGAGTTGTGCGGGCGCATCGCCAGTTCGTTGACCAGCAGCCGATTGCCGTCGTCGAACAACTCGACCGCGAGGACGCCGACGACGCCGATTTCGGTCGCGATGCGGATAGCAAGCTCCTGCGCGGCGACGGCGCGCTCCGGATCGAGATCCGGTGCCGGCGCGATGACCTCGACACAGATGCCGTCGCGCTGGACGGTTTCCACGACCGGGTAGACGGCGACCTGACCGAACGGCGAGCGGGCAACCATGGCCGCGACCTCGCGCCGAAGCCGTACGCGTTCCTCGACCATGAGTGGCGTGCCGCTGTCGACGATGGCAGCCGCCTCGACCGCGGAGCCGACCACCCAGACGCCGCGACCGTCGTACCCGTCGGTGGTCGCCTTGAGCACGACCGGCCAGGACGTCTGCGCGGCGAAGGCCTCGACGTCGGCGGTCGTGCTGACCGGCGCCCATCGCGGCATCGGCGCGCCGATCTGACCGAGCCGTTCGCGCATGGCTGCCTTGTCCTGCGCGAAGCGCAGCGCGGCCGCGCTCGGGGCGACGTTGACGCTGCCTTCTTCCAACGCGCGGATCAGCGCCGACGGGACGTGCTCGTGATCGAACGTCACAACGTCGCAGCCCTCGGCGAACCGTCGCAGCGCGTCGAGATCGGTGTGCGAGCCGATCTGTACGTCGGCCGCCACCAGGGCGGCACCGTCGTCGGGCGCGGCGGCGAGCACGCGCAGTGATTGCCCGAGAGCGATCGCGGCCTGGTGCGTCATGCGGGCGAGTTGCCCGCCGCCGACCATGCCGACAACGGGCAGTCCAGTCCTCGTATCCATCGTTTCGCCAGCGTACCTGGACCGGTGGAGACGGCCGCTCAGGCCGCCGCGCTCGGCCGCCCGGGCTCAGCGGCTCGCGCTCAGCTGTTCAGGCCCCG
>DATCXD010000221.1:0-3611 GCA_036566005.1 Micromonosporaceae bacterium
GAGCCAGTCGCGGCCGCCCTCCCGGACCGCCACGTGCACAGCGCGTGCGATCCGGGCGCCCCAGGTCGACCGCGGACCGCCGAAGCGTTCGGCCGGCCCGTCCGGCACACACAGCACCGCGGTGGCGTCGCTCGCTGTACCGGTCGCTTCGACCCCGATCTCCCAGAGTGCCTGCGCCTTCGCCTCGGCCACCGTCGCGACGGCGTTCACGAGCGCGGCGTCACTGAGGCGGACCGGCACCCGTACCAACGCATTGATCGTGCCCACCGCATTTCGGCGGAGATCGCCGTCGGGCGCCGCGGCCCAGGCCGGCGCGCCGAGACCGACGGTGACCACCGCGTCTACACCGTCGTCGTGGATCCGCCGGTGTCCGCGGACATCGACGCCCGTCATCATCCCAACACCATCGCCACACAAACCCAGGTCCGTGGCGATCCGGTTGAGGTGCACGTCCGGGTCGGCGCGTCCATAATCCATGGGTACGGTGGCATTGAGTGCCCAGCCTCGCAGACCGATCCCGCCACCGAGCGGCCCGGAACAGATCGTCAGCTCGGGCGCGGCCAGCCGCCAGACCAGCACCGGAATGGTCACACCGTCATCGACCCGGTCCACGGTTGTCAGATCCACGACCGATATCGTGCCCGGTCCACACCGTACGGTCCGTGGCAGGGCACGATGTTCACGTGTCGGCTGGTTATCTGGGTGGTCGCCCGGTTGTGAACGCCCTGTGCCTAGACTGACTCTGCAGTAATAGACGTCCAGTGGGCGAACGAGAGGGTGCGCGATGGAAGAAACGCTGGCCCGGAGCGGCATTTTCCAGGGTGTCGACCCCGACGCGGCGGATGCGCTCGCCAAGGACATGGAGATCATCGAGGTCCGCAAGGGCGAGGTGGTCTTCAACGAGGGCGAGCCCGGCGACAGCCTCTACATCATCCTCGGCGGCAAGATCAAGCTGGGACGCCGAGCGGCCGACGGCCGGCAGAATCTGATCGCGCTGATGGGGCCCTCCGACATGATGGGCGAATTGTCGCTCTTCGACCCCGGTCCGCGTACGGCGACAGCAACCGCGGTGACCGACATCCGCCTGGCCCGACTTCGCAAGCAGGCCCTACGGCCATGGCTCAGCAACCGACCGGAAATCGCCGAGCAACTGCTGCGCGTGCTCGCCCGCAGGCTGCGCCGGACGAACGACGCGCTCGCGGACCTGATCTTCACCGACGTGCCCGGCCGGGTGGCCAAGAATCTGCTCCAGATGGCCGGCCGCTTCGGCTCGCGCGACGGCGGCATACTGCGCGTGACCCACGACCTCACCCAGGAAGAGTTGGCGCAGTTGGTCGGTGCTTCGCGCGAGACCGTTAACAAGGCGCTGGCCGACTTCGCGTCCCGCGGGTGGCTGCGGCTCGACGGAAAGAGTGTCATCGTGCTCGACCCGGAACGCCTCGCCCGCCGCGCCCGCGTCTGACCGGCGCCGCCACCCCGCGGATCGCTAGGACAGATCTGCGACCTTGGTGCGGCGTTGGCGCCCCAGCACCGTTTTCGCACCAAGATCTGCTGGGCACGCGAAACAAGCAGGCTTGACTGTTTGTTTAGACGGCCGCAGGCTGGAGCGGTGACGATGTCCGGGCTGACAACCAGATCGCAGCAGGAGCGCAGCCGCCTGACACGGCATCGCCTCCTGGACGCGACCGTGACTTGTTTGATCCGGTACGGCTGGTCCGGGACAACGACCACCGTGGTCGCCGAGACGGCCGGCGTGTCGCGCGGCGCCCAATTGCACCATTTCCCGACGAAGACCGCCCTGGTCCTCGCGGCCGTCGAATACCTGACCGACCGACGCGCGAGCGAGATCCGCCACGAAACGCGGGCGCTACCGACGAGTGTCGACCAGCGGGTGGAGACCGTCGTCGACCTGCTCGGAGCGTCGTTCACCGGTCCGCTGTACCACGCGGCCCTTGAGGTGTGGGTCGCTGCGCGTACGGACGATGCACTGCGGTCGGCGCTCGTACCGCTGGAGGCGAAGATCGGTCGCGAGCTGTTTCGGTTGACGGCGACGTTGCTCGGCGCTGACGTGTCCCGACCCGACGTCCGCGATGCGATCCAGGCGACCCTCGAACTGCTGCGCGGCCTCGGCGTCGCGAATCTGCTCGGCACCGACGCGCATCGCAGCCAGGACGTCCTGCGCGGGTGGAGCCGGCATCTGACCGAGGTGCTCGGCGATCCGGTGGGCAGCACACAATGACCGCGCCGCACGTCGCGCCCCAGTCGCCATTGCGCATCGGCAACGCGTCCGGGTTCTACGGCGACCGGTTCGAGGCCGTACGCGAGATGCTCGACGGCGGGCCACTCGACGTGCTGACCGGTGACTACCTGGCCGAACTCACGATGGGCATCCTCGCGCGCGACCGGCTCCGCGACCCGAGCACCGGCTACGCGAAGACGTTCCTACGCCAGATGGAGTCCTGCCTGGGCCTCGCCCTCGACAAGAACGTCACGATCGTCGTGAACGCCGGCGGTCTCAACCCCGAAGGCCTCGCCGCCGCGCTGCGACAGACCGCCGATCGCCTCGGCCTCGCCGACCGCGCGCGCATCGGGTACGTCACCGGCGACGCGCTCGACCGCGACGACGCGATCGCGGCGAACGCCTACCTCGGCGCGTTCGGGATCGCCGAATGCCTGCGCGGCGGCGCGAATGTCGTGGTCACCGGCCGGGTCACGGACGCCTCACTGGTGATCGGTCCGTCCATCGCGCACTTCGGCTGGGGTCGCGACGACCTCGACGCCCTCGCCGGTGCGACCGTCGCCGGCCACATCATCGAGTGCGGTCCGCAGGCCACCGGCGGTAACTACGCGTTCTTCGCAGAGATCCCGGATCTGCGTCACCCCGGCTTCCCGATCGCCGAGATCTCCGCCGACGGGTCCGCGGTCATCACGAAACATCCGGGTACGGGCGGAGCCGTGACCGTCGGCACCGTCACCGCTCAGTTGCTGTACGAGATCGGATCGCCGGCGTATCTCGGCCCCGACGTGGTGACCCATCTCGACACGGTGATGTTGACCCACGAGGACACCGATCGCGTACGCATTGCCGGCGCCCGCGGTACGCCGCCGCCGCCCACCTTGAAGGTCGGTGTGACGAGACTCGGCGGCTACCGGAACAGCATGACGTTCGTCCTGTGTGGACTCGACATCCAAGCCAAGGCGGCACTCGTCCGGGAGCAGCTCACCGATGCGATCGGCACGGACGACGTCACCTTCGACCTCGTACGTACGGATCACGCGGACGCGACGCGCACCGAGGAGGCGAGCGCGCTGCTCCACGTACACGTCAAGGATCGGGACGGCAAGCGAGCGGGACGCGCGTTCTCTCAGGCCGCGGTGGAGTTGGCGCTCGCGTCCTACCCGGGCACGACACTGACCACGCCGCCCGGCGATGCCAGTCGGTTCGCGACATTCACCGCCGAAGCCGTCGCCCAGGACGCGGTGCCGCATGTCGCCGTCCTGCCGTCGGGCCGGCGCGGCGCCATCGAACCGCCGCACGTCACCGATCCCGCCGCGCCACCGACCGCCGCGACGGCACCGGTAAACCCATCACGCGGCGGCCCCACCGCCAG
>DATCXD010000236.1:0-2494 GCA_036566005.1 Micromonosporaceae bacterium
CGCCGGGCTCGCCCGCCGTTCTGGGCAGCGACGACCTCGCGGTCGGGCTGCGCCTCGCCGCGGATGATCCGGCCGCGTTGCTGCGTGCGGAGCACGAAGCGGCCGCAATGGCGCTGTTCGAATGCGACGGCGCACCGCTCGACCATGTGGCCCGGCTCGCCGACGACCTGCGCGCCGACGTCGTCGGCGACGATGTGACGTACGTGGTCAACCGGAACATCAACTTCACCAACGTCTGCTACGTCGGCTGCCGCTTTTGTGCTTTCGCCCAACGGGAACGCGACGCGGACGCCTATCGCCTATCGGTCGAGCAGGTGGCGGATCGGGCCGAAGAGGCATGGAATCTCGGCGCGACCGAGGTCTGCATGCAGGGCGGCATCGATCCGAAGATGCCGAAGTCCGGCTACGCGGATCTCGTCCGCGCGATCAAGGCGCGGGTGCCCGGCATGCACGTGCACGCGTTCTCGCCGATGGAGATCGTGACCGCCGCGTCCAAGGCCGGCGTGTCCGTCCGCGACTGGCTCGTGGAGCTGCGCGAAGCGGGCCTGGACACGATTCCCGGCACGGCGGCGGAGATCCTCGACGACGACGTGCGGTGGGTGCTGACGAAGGGCAAGCTGCCGGCCGCCGCATGGATCGACGTCGTGGCCACCGCGCACGAGGTGGGCCTGCGGTCGAGCGCCACCATGATGTACGGCCACGTCGACCATCCCCGGCACTGGCTCGGCCACCTGCGGGTGCTGGCGGATCTGCAGGACCGTACCGGCGGGTTCACCGAGTTCGTGGCGCTGCCGTTCATCCACACGAACGCGCCGATCTACCTGGCCGGCATCGCCCGCGCCGGTGCGACCTGGCGGGAGAACCGCGTGGTGCACGCGATGGCCCGCCTCGCACTGCACGGCCGGATCGACAACGTCCAATGCTCGTGGGTGAAACTCGGCGACGAGGGGACTGTCGCGATGCTGCGCGGCGGCGCGAACGATCTGGGCGGCACGCTGATGGAGGAGACGATCTCGCGGATGGCCGGTTCCCAGCACGGCTCGGCCCGCACGATCGAGCAGCTGCGGACGGTCGCCGCGGCCGCGGGCCGGCCGGCCCGCCAGCGGACGACGACGTACGCGACGGTCTGATCCATCAATTCGTTGGTACGAAACGGATTCGCGCTTGGCGGTCGGGACTGGCGCCGGTGGCGCGACACGGTGCAATTTCGGCCCGACTCGCCGGTAAGGCGTTACCACTTGCCCGTTGGATCGATAGGTCAACGGCGGGCAGAGATGCCTCCCGGGTCAGCCGATCCCGGACCTGTATTCGATCGATGAGTACGGTCAGTGATCGCACGTCCACCGTACGGCCCCATTTATCAGGTTCCGCTTGACGGCGCACGTCTTACACGCGTGTAATTCGGATGGGGTTGTTCGAACGGGATATGTCAAACCGTCACTGTTCGGACTAATGCGCAACGTCGTACGGATAACCGGTGGCATCGGAACGCCGTACGTCGTGTGGGGGTTGCGTCGGCGTGCCGGCGCGCAAAAAGGAGGCACTACTGATGGAAGGCCGTGTCGCCGGAGCCGACCTGCTCGGTGACGCTCCGGAATGGCAGGAGCGCTCACTGTGCTCGCAGACCGATCCGGAAGCGTTCTTCCCCGAGAAGGGCGGATCAACGCGCGAAGCGAAGCGGATCTGCTCGCGGTGTGAAGTGAAAGACGAATGCCTTGAGTACGCGCTCGGCCACGATGAACGCTTCGGCATCTGGGGCGGCCTGTCCGAGCGGGAGCGCCGCAAGCTGAAGCGGCGCGCAGCCTGACGTGCGTGGCGCCGCGGCCGGATCATCCGGCCGCGGCGCCTCTACATCACGGCCCGATCTACACGTCTCTTGCGCACCGGATGCGCCGAATGCTCGTCAGGCGCCTTTCCGTGCCGCTCGCGCAGGGGTGCGCCGACCGTCGGTCCAGGCGCTTCTGACGATTCAGTCCAGCTCTTCGGGTCAGTCAGTCCAGTTCTTCGGGTCAGTCCAGTTCTTCGGGATCGATGCCGAGCAGGTTCGCGACCTGCTCGATGATCACGTCATGAACGAGGTCGGCGAGGTCTTCGTTGTCGATCGCGCGGAATTCCAGGGGCCGCCGGTAGAGCACGATGCGTGCCGGCGTGCTTGGCCGTCCCGGTGCGCCCGGCAACAGACGGGCCAGTGGCACCTCGCCGTCCTCCAGCACGTCGGAGTCGTAGACGTTGAGGTCGGGCGGCACGTCCTCCACCGCGAACTCGACGCCGGCCAACTCGCGGCTGTACGTCCGCTCGAGCCCCTCGATCGCGTCGAGCACCAGATCGTCGAAGATCTCCGATTTCGTCCGGAACAGCGGCACGTTGGCCGGCACCAGCCGACCGCGTAGGCCGCGCCCGTGCCGGTCTCGCCGATCGCGATGCGACGGCGGTCCGGGACGCCGCCGGGCACGGTCAGGGCTGCTCACGGTGTGAGCGTATCCCGGTCCGGACC
>DATCXD010000244.1:0-13457 GCA_036566005.1 Micromonosporaceae bacterium
ACCGGCAACGTATCGCCACCGAACGGCCCGAGCCGGCGAACCACGCGATCGATCACGTCGGCGGCCATCACCCGGTAGGTCGTGTACTTCCCACCGGCGACGACCATGATGCCGAGCATCGGCTCGACCACCGCGTGCTCGCGGGAGAGCGCCGAGGTCTGTTCGTCCTCACCGGACAGCAGCGGTCGGAGGCCGGCGTAGACGCCCTCGATGTCCTCGGGTCGCACCGGCCGGTCCAGCCAGCCATTGAGCTGTTCCAGCAGGTAGACGATGTCCCGTGCCGACGCCGCCGGGTGCGCCCGGTCCAGCGACCAATCGGTGTCGGTGGTGCCGATGATCCAATGGCCGCCCCACGGCAGCACGAAGAGCACCGACGTCGGCGTACGCAGGATCAGGCCGGCGTCGCCGGAGATCGCCGACCGGGGCACCACGAGGTGCACGCCTTTGCTCGCTCGTACGCGCAGCCCTGGACGGGTCGGGCTGGTCGGCGCACCGAGCAGTGCAGCGATGTCGTCGCTCCACACGCCGGTCGCGGCGACGACGGTACGGGCCGACACGTCGAACTCCTCGCCGGACTCCATATCGCGTACGCGAGCGCCGGTCACCTCGCGGGCGTCCCGGTTGAGTGCCACGGCCGATGTCGACGTCACGATCGCCGCACCGAGGCTGGCCGCCGTCCGCGCCATCGTCGTGACGTACCGCGCGTCGTCGACCTGCCCGTCGTAGTAACGGATCGCGCCGGTGATGACGTCCTCGCGCAGCGAGGGGAACATTCGCCGCGCACCGCTCTTCGACAGGTGCCGGTGCGGCGGCATGCCACGGCCGCTGGCGCCACCGACGATGCCAGCGAACACGTCGTAGAGCGCGACACCGGCGCCGAGATACGCACGCTGCCAGGCGCGGTGCCCGATCGAGCGGACCTCGTGGGCGGCCTTTCGGCCACCGGACGCCGCCGCGTGCGCGCCGGCGTGGTGCGTTTGGATCGGCCCCGCGATGGGTGGTGTTGCGACTAGCGGCACGAGGATCGGCACCGGTCGGACGAGATGCGGCGCGAGCCGGGTCGAGAGCAGGCCGCGTTCCCGCAGGGCCTCGTGCACCAGCCCGAATTCCAACTGTTCGAGGTAGCGCAGGCCGCCGTGGATGAGCTTGCTCGATCGACTGGACGTGCCGGCCGCGAGATCTCGTGCCTCGACGAGCGCCACCGACAGTCCCCGGGCAGCGGCGTCCAGGGCAGCGCCCACACCGGTGACACCGCCACCGATGATCAGCACGTCGAAGCGCTCCCGGCGTAGCCGGTCCAGGTCGGACGCGCGCCGTGCCGGGGACAGGGCACTGGCCGCAAAGCGCGAAACCGCGGGATCTCTTCGCACGCCGTCCACCGTAGCGCCATGCCGATCGATATCGCGGGACCCGGTCGGTTTACCTGGCATTTGAGACAATATGGGCGAGTTCGGAGACATATAGCCGCCGGGCACGGCGGCCCGCTGTGACGCCTACGACTCTGCACGCATCAGCGCTAGCAGAGACGTAGGACGCTCGGCCGCAACTGCCGATCGGCAACGGTCGGTTCAGCCAACCTCAGGCGAACGTCGCGAGCGAAGGCCCGCGGTCGGCCTGTGCCGCCCGCGCCGCCGACTCGGTGTCGCGCAGCACGCGCAGCGTGTTCTGCCACGTGAGCTTGGCCAGATCGCCATCGGACCAGCCGCGCGTCGCGAGCTCAACGAGCAGATTCGGGAACGTCGACACATCCTCCAGACCATCGGGTGTCCCGACGGTGCCGTCGTAGTCGCTGCCGATCCCGACCGCGTCGACGCCGGCCACCTCCCGGACGTGCTCGACGTGATCGGCCACGTCGCGCACCGAGCACGGTGGGCGCGGGTTGTCCGCGATGTAGGTCGCTCGTCGCTCGCGCGACACGGCCGCATCGCCCGCGTGCTCGGTGGCGACCTGATCCTCGAACGCGAACAACCCGCGCATCCACTGGTGGCATTCTTCGTTGACGAACCCGGACACGAACGTCACCATCACGACGCCGTTGGTCTCGCGTACCCGCGCAAGCACGTCGTCGGGCACGTTACGGGGATGGTCGGTGATCGCCCGCGCGCTCGAGTGCGAGAAGAACGCGGGCGCAGTCGACACATCGAGGGTCGCGTGCATCGTCGCCGGCGCCACGTGGGACAGGTCCGCCATGACGCCGAGGCGGTTACATTCCCGTACCACCTCTTGGCCGAAGGGCGACAACCCACCCACCGCGGGCTCATCCGTGGCGCTGTCGGCCCACGGCGTGTTGGCCGTATGGGTCAGCGTCATGTAGCGCGTGCCCAACGCGGCCAACATGCGCAAGGTGCCAAGCGAATTCGCGATCGAATGCCCGCCCTCGACGCCGATGAGCGATGCGATGCGGCCCGCGGAGCGTGCGGCCTCGACCTCATCAGCGGTACGGGCGACCACAAAGTCTTTGGGATAGCGCGCCGCTAGCTGGTACACAAAATCGATCTGCTCGAGAGTCGCGGCGACCGCCGCCTCACCGGCGAGACTGCACGGCACGTAGACCGACCAGAACTGGGCACCGACCCCGCCGGCCCGAAGACGCGGGATGTCGGTGTGCAGGCCCGTCGAGGTTAAGTCGGTCGAGATGTCCAGGTCGGTCAGGTCGTAGCGGCTTCGGCCCCGAATCTCCCAGGGCAGGTCGTTGTGACCGTCGATGACGGGTGCGGTCGCTAGGAGTTCCTGGATGCGCGCGGCGGCGCCGTTCTCGTCAGCCATGCGCCGACCCTACTGTGTTCGCAAGATGGGCGGCCGCCGAAGCGACCGCCCATCTAGATGTGGATCAGGTGTTGCGGGACTTCGTCAGAAGTCCATGTCACCGCCGCCGGGGGCGCCCGCCGGAGCCGGGGTCTTCTCCGGCTTGTCGGCGACGACGGCCTCGGTCGTCAGGAACAGAGCGGCAATCGACGCGGCGTTCTGCAGCGCCGAACGAACGACCTTGGTCGGGTCCGGGATGCCGGCCACGAGCATGTCGACGTATTCGCCGGTCGCGGCGTTGAGGCCGTGACCGATGGGAAGGTTGCGCACCTTCTCCACCACGACGCCACCCTCGAGGCCCGCGTTGACGGCGATCTGCCGCAGCGGAGCGTCGAGCGCGACGCGGACGATGTTCACACCGGTCGCCTCGTCGCCAACCAGGTCGAGCTTGTCGAACGCGGTCTTGCCGGCCTGCACAAGCGCGACGCCACCACCGGAGACGATGCCCTCCTCGACGGCCGCCTTCGCGTTGCGAACGGCGTCCTCGATGCGGTGCTTGCGCTCCTTCAGCTCGACCTCGGTGGCCGCGCCGACCTTGATGACCGCGACACCGCCGGCGAGCTTCGCCAGACGTTCCTGCAGCTTCTCGCGGTCGTAGTCCGAGTCGCTCTTGTCGATCTCGGCGCGGATCTGGTTGACCCGACCCTGGATCTGGTCGGCGTCACCGCCACCGTCGACGATCGTCGTCTCGTCCTTGGTGATGACCACCTTGCGGGCCTTGCCCAGCAGGTCGAGGCTCGCGTTCTCCAGCTTGAGGCCGATCTCCTCGGAGATGACCTGGCCGCCGGTCAGGGTCGCGATGTCCTGCAGCATCGCCTTGCGGCGATCGCCGAAGCCCGGCGCCTTGACGGCGACCGACTTGAACGTGCCGCGCACCTTGTTGACGATGAGCGTGGCCAGGGCCTCGCCCTCGACGTCCTCGGCGATGATGACGAGCGGCTTGCCGCCCTGCATGACCTTCTCGAGCAGCGGAAGCAGGTCCTTGACCGACGAGATCTTGCTGTTCGCGATCAGGATGTAGGGCTCGTCGAAGACGGCCTCCATCCGCTCCGGGTCGGTCATGAAGTAGGCCGACACGTAGCCCTTGTCGAAGCGCATACCCTCGGTCAGCTCAAGGTCGAGCCCGAACGTGTTGCTCTCCTCGACGGTGATGACGCCTTCCTTGCCGACCTTGTCCATCGCCTCGGCGATGATCTCGCCGACCGTCGCGTCCGCGGCCGAAATCGACGCGGTCGAGGCGATCTGCTCCTTGGTCTCGACGTCCTTCGAGATGTTGACGAGCGCCTCGGCCACCGCGGCGACGCCCTGCTCGATGCCGCGCTTGAGCGCCATCGGGTTCGCGCCGGCCGCCACGTTGCGCAGGCCCTCGCGGACGAGCGCCTGAGCCAGGACGGTCGCCGTCGTCGTGCCGTCACCGGCAACGTCGTCGGTCTTCTTGGCGACCTCCTTGACCAGCTCGGCACCGATCTTCTCGTACGGGTCCTCGAGTTCGATCTCCTTGGCGATGCTCACACCATCGTTGGTGATGGTGGGAGCGCCCCACTTCTTTTCGAGAACGACGTTGCGGCCCTTGGGGCCCAGCGTCACCTTGACGGCGTCGGCGAGGACGTTCATACCCCGCTCTAGACCGCGGCGCGCTTCCTCGTCGAACGCAATAATCTTGGCCATTCGGCGTTGTCCTCCTGGACACTCGCGGGCGCTCCGCATCGAGCGGCGCGCTGTTCGCATATGTACGCACTGGTATGCCTGCGATGTCGCCAGACATCGCCGGCCGGCCGGACCGGACAAAGCCCGCGACGACCCGCTCCGCACATTCTCAAAGCGTCACCGGACCCGACCATTTGGCACTCCAAGAGTGCGAGTGCCAATGTCTTGTTTAGCACTCGCACCCCCCGAGTGCAAGCAACCTGGAGGTTTCTGCCGGGCTGGACCATGCCGGAAAGGGCCGTCAGGCTCCCAGGCTGTTGACGAGATCGTGCGCTGTGGTCGGGACCGCCCGCGCCCGCATCTGGGAGTACGTCATGAGGATACCGATGATCAAGAACATGGTGGTCGGTACGGCCACGATCGCGCTGAACACGGCCTCGCCGACGATCGCGCCGGCCGACGGGCTGGCGTTCGCTGTCGCGTTCGTCATCGATCCGCCGACGATCGACGAAACGATCAGGTTAACGACACCCGAGACGGCGCCGACGAGCAGATACATGATCACAAGGCGGCCGAGGACCGCGCCGAAATTCCGGTTTACCAGGCGGAACGAACCGCTGATGGCGCCCGTGCCTCGGTCGAAGATCGCAAACGGAACGACGAGGCTGGCGGCAATGGCGAGGTAGAGGCCCGGAAGGAAGCAGGCGACGAGACCGACCACGACCATCAGCCCGACGACGACGAGCAGACCGCCAAGGCGAAGGCAGCGGCGTGCGCCGAAGGCCAGCGCCTCGCCGACGGATGCCGGCGCACCGGCCGCCTGACGGGTCACCAACCACATCGCGCCGGACCAGCCGATCGCGGATGCGAACAGGGAAACGATGCCCAGTACGACGCCCAGCCCGACGAACGCGCCTAATGTGCCCCAATGCACGGTCACGTCGTTGGTGTAGATATCGCCGTCGTCCACGGCGGTGAAGCTCCGCGACAGCGACTCGACGCTGACGATGGTCAGGAGGATGCCCGGCAGGGCCGAGGTGAGCGCCACGATCGGCAGCAGCTGCTTCCAGCTCCGTGCAAACGCCGACCACAGCGTGTTCCACCACGCGCCGAATCCGCCGCCAGGATGCGGCACCAGTGGATCGGCCGGGTAACCGATCTGGCCGCCGTACGGGGTGCCGGCGCCGTACGGTCCGGACGGATACGGATCGGGGTAGGGCTGGCCCGGATACTGCTGGCCCGGATACTGCTGACCCGGATACTGCTGACCCGGATACTGCTGGCCCGGATATTGCTGGCCCGGATATTGCGGACCGGGATTCTGGCCGCCCGGATATGGTGGCACCTGGCCGTAGCCATACTGCGGATAAGCCGAGCCGTCCGGTTGCTGCGGCCACGTCGGCAGCGTCGATGGCTCGCCCGGCGGTACGGTCGGCTCGGAGTCGCCGCCCGCGTACGGCGACGGATCAGCGTACGGCGGCCCGCCAGGCTGATTCGACGGGTCCTGCGGGCCGGGTTGGGACCGCGGGTCGTACGGATTCTGGTTCGGGTCGGGCGTCGTCATGTGGCACCTCCGGGTGGAGGCTAACGCCTGAGGTCAACGAACGCAGCCCGCCCCTGACCGCGGACACGACGGGCACAGATGGGAAGCGCACGTGGATGGTGTGACGATCCGGCGGGTCACGATCCAAGACGCCGGTGCCGTCCGTAGCTTGCGGATCGAAATGCTGGCCGACACGCCGCTCGCGTTCGTCACGACGCTCGCCGAAGTCGCCGAACACAAGCACGATGAGTACGTCGGCCGGTGCGTGCGGGCCGCCGCCGGCAGCCAGTATGCCCAGTACGTCGCCCAGCTCGGCCGCTGCCTCGTCGGACAGGTTGGTGCGCACGCCGACCCGGCCCACCCCGACACCACGATGCTCGTGTCGATCTATGTGAGTCCGGCGCACCGTGGCCACGGCACGCTCGGCGCACTGGTCGACGCGGTCGCGGCCTGGTCGCGCGAGTGCGGTCGCCCGCGGCTCGAACTCGAGGTCGTCACGACCAACGGGCGCGCGGTCCGGGCGTACCAGAAATTGGGTTTCCTGCCGTTCGGCGAGACGGTGCCCCATCCGACCGTTCCCATCATGCGCGAGCAACGCATGGGACGCCCGGCGTGACCGGGCGTCCCTGCGGCCACAGCGGGCCGCGCCGCACGCCTCAGTTGTGCCGGCGCGACTGGATGACGCGGAAGCGATTGGAAACGTAGGCGCCGTCGGTGAGTGACGCGTTCGCCGCCGCGTTCGCACCGCTCGCGTGGAAGTCGGAGAACGCGGCCGACTGGTTGACGAACACGCCGCCGGTCAGGTTGCACGACAGGTGTACGCCGACGTCGATCGACGCGGCCTCCATCGCGTCGAGCACGCCCGGGTCGGTCGAGTAGACCGCGGCCGTGAGCGCACCCTTCCGGCCGACGATCCGGCGGAAGATGTCCAGGCTGTGCGCGGTCGAGTCGGTCGCGACGATGAACGTGATCGGTCCGAACCATTCACTGTCGAACATGCCCTCGTTCGCGGCGTCCTGAGTGAGCAGGAGCGGAGTGCGAACGACGGCGCCCGGATACGACGGGTGAGCCACCTCGCGCGAATCCAGCAGCACCGTTCCGTGTGACCGGGCCGCGTCGATGCGCGACACGACGGCTTCGTTCACGATCGCGCCGGTCAACTCGACGGCCCGCGCGTCGTCACCGGTGAGCTTGGCGACGGCGCCCGCAATACCGGCCGCGACGTCGTCGAAGCTCAGGTGACCCGACTCCGCCTCGATCCCGTCCCGTGGCACCAGGATGTTCTGCGGCGTCGTGCACATCTGGCCGCTGTAGAGCGTGAGCGAGAACGCGATATTCGCACACATGCCGCGAAAGTCGTCGGTCGAGTCGATCACGATGGTGTTGACGCCGGCCTTCTCCGTGTAGACGGACGCCTGGCGGGCGTTCTGCTCAAGCCATTCGCCGTACGCCGTCGATCCGGTGAAGTCGATGATCTTAACCTCGGGGTGGGTGGCCAGCGTCGAGGCGATCTTCTCGCCGGGCGCCTCGGGCGCGAGCAGGACGAGGTTCGGGTCGAAGCCGGCGTCCGCCAAGACCTCGCGAGCGAGCTTGACCGTGATCGCCAGTGGCAGCACCGCACCCGGGTGCGGCTTGACGATTACCGCGTTGCCGGTCGCGAGCGATGCGAACAGCCCGGGGTACGAGTTCCAGGTCGGGAACGTGTTGCAGCCGATGACGAGCGCGACCCCACGCGGGACGACATGAAAAGTCTTGCTCATCCGCAGCGGGTCACCTTTGCCGGCCGGCTTCTCCCAGTCGGCCGACGCCGGATGGCGCGTCATCTCCGCGTGGGCGTACGCGATCGATTCCAACGCGCGATCGAGCGCGTGCGCGCCGCCGGCCTGGAACGCCATCACAAACGCCTGGCCGGTCGTCACGTGGACCGCGTTGGCCAACTCGAAGATGTGCTCGTGCAGCCGGCTGAGGATCTCGATGCATACCGCCGTGCGCACGTCCGGGCCGGCATCGCGCCACTCCGGCATCGCGGCCCGTGCGGCCAGGACCAGCGCATCCACGTCGCCGTGCGGATAGGTCACGCCGAGATCGACGCCGAACGGGGAGACCTCCGACGACACCTCGCCGGTCGTGCCCGGTTGCTCCAGGGGAAACGCGCTTGAAAGGTACGCCTCGAAAGCCTTCTTGCCGTCGGCGGCTGCGGATTCGCCGTATACGCGCGGACTCGGCGACTCGGGATAGGCCGACCAGTAGCCGCGTTCCGCGATAGCGGCGCGAGCCTTGGCCAAGGTGTCGGCGTGGGTGCCGACAAGTGCGTGAGCGGGTGCAGTCATGCGGTCCATTCTGCCTCGCGATATTTCTACCCGCGGTATTTGTAATAGCGCACGTCGAGCTCGCTCCTTGTCGGGCCGGCGTCTCGAGTTCGTTACAACGCAGCGCCGTGCTCCTCGGCCGCGCCGGAGGTCGTCGCGGCGTTGATCGCGGCCGGCGCGGGAATCGCCGTACCCGTGATGGCGTCGGCATCCGATGAGCCGTCGCCGGCCGCGGCGGCCGAGTCGGACGGACCGTCGCCGTGGTCTCCGGTCGGGAGTTCACGCGCCCAGCGCGCTGGCGAGAAGAAGACGAACAGGAACGAGAACAATCCGCCGATCGCGCTGACCCATAGCGTGTTGCGAACGCCGATCGTCTGGCCGAGGATGCCACCGATCAGGCCGCCGAGCGGAAGCGTGCCCCAGACGAGGAAGCGCATCGTCGCGTTCATGCGACCCAGCAGCCGATCCGGCGTCAGCGCCTGGCGGAAGCTGACCTGGTTGACGTTGTAGACAACGACGCCGATCCAGTAGACGAAGTTGCCGAGCGCCATCGCCCACAGCTTCCAGCCCGGCTGCGTCAGCGGCACGAGCAGCGCGAACGGGCTCGTGATGGCGATCGAAATCCAGATGACCGGACCCTGCCCGAGCCATTTCGCGGCCCGCTGCGCGATCAGGGCGCCGATCAGGCCGCCGATGGCCATCAGCGAGAACACGACACCGATCAGACCGGCCGAGATGTGCAGATGACCCGCGAGCAGCAGGATCAGCATCGCACCACCGATGCCGGAGAACAGATTCGACGAACCGGTGCAGGCGGCGATCGACCGCAGGACTTTGTTGCGGACGACGAAGTTGAAGCCCTCGGAGATTTCCCGTCCGAGGTGCGCGTCGGGGCCGCGCTCGGGCCTGTCCTCGCGCTTGCGGATCCGGCCGACGAAGAAGGCCGAGCCGACAAAGCTGACCGCGTCGACGATGATCGCATACGGCGCGGTCAGCGCCTGGATCAGGAAGCCGGCCGCGGTCGGGCCGGCAAGCTGGCTGACGCTCTGCACGCCCTGGAGCTTGGCATTGCCTTCGACGAGACTGCCCCGCCCGACCAGATGCGGCAGGTAGCTCTGATAGGCGACGTCGAAGAACACCGTGGCGAGGCCGGTGCCGAGGCCGACGAGGTAGAGCTGCGGCATCGACAGCCAGCCCATCCGCCACGCAAACGGCACGCTGCCCAACAAGATGGCACGGGCCAGGTCACCGGCGATCATGACATTGCGCCGGCGCAGCCGGTCCACGAGCGCACCGGCGGGCAGCCCGACGATCAGGAACGCCGCGGTATCGGCCGCGGCGAGAAGGCCGACCTCGAAGGCGCTCGCGTGCAGCGCAAGGACGGCTACCAGCGGCAGTGCGAGCTGCGTGACCTGAGTGCCGACCTGGCTCACGGTGTCCGCTAGGAAGAGCTGACGGAAGTCGAAGTCGGCGAGCACCCCGAGCCGGTTGCGCATGGACATGCGCACAGGGTGCGCGAGCGATTGGGTAATGTCAACCACTTATTTCGTGCGGCGCTACCAGCACGTAAGCTGTGCAGACCATGCCATCGAACAGCACAGCGCCACAAGGAGGCGCGGACGAGCCCGTCGACGATCCGACCGGTCAGACCGTCGACGCTGTCGGCCCGAACGCCATGGATCAAGGCGCGCCGGACTACATCGCCGCGGCCGCGGCGGGGCGTGCGGCGCCTCGACGCCCGGCGACCGAGGCGGAGGCCCGGGCGCTGGCGTCGGCCATCCGGCTGCGGATCATGCGACTGTGCCTCGACCGACCGCTCACAAACAAGGAGATCGCGGAACGGCTCGGCGCGAATCCCGCCACGACACTGCATCACGTTCGTACGCTCGTCGCCACCGGATTTCTCGCGGCGCAGAAGGAACGCCGCGGCACGCGCGGTGCCCGCGAGGTGCCGTACCTCGCGACCGGCAAGTCCTGGACGTTGAGCGTGCACGACCACCGGATCGACGGCAGTGGCCGGGCGATGCTGGACGCGTTCCTCGAGGAGATCGCGCACATCGACATCGACGCGGTGCAGGAGACCGACGACCCGACCGACCCGAGCGGTTTCAGCCGGCTCGGCCTGCGGTTGCCACCGAAGGACCTGGTCGAACTCGGCGACCGGATGGCCTCGTTGCTGAACGAATATGCGATCAAGCCGGCGGACATGACCAACGGCATTCCGTACTCGATCTTCTTGGCCTTCTACCGGGACGTCACGCGGCCGTGATTCGACTGCTCTGATCCGACAAGCCTGATCGGACAAGCCTGATCGGACAAACTGTCCGTGTCGGCGCCGGGTTGGCCCGCGATCATTGACCAGCCTCGCCGGCAGATGTCCGAGTTCGGTCGCCGTGTCCGTCGGAACATCTGCCGCAGGAATCCCCTGCTACAGGGGTCCAGACATGGTCGAGAGGACGTTCGCACAGCACCTCCGGCGCTGGGTCACTCGATGTCGAAGAATCGACTCCGAGCGGCGATACGTCCTCCCGCAACGAGCATCCTGCGCGGTCACGCGCGGGCCGTCAAGCCCTGCACTGACTGCGACCGTGAACTCTTAGCAAGTTCCCAGTTACTCCTTGCACACAGTTGTGCAGCCCAGCGTTGCGATACCGCCGGCGCGACCGTCCCATCTGCACACAATCAGGTTCGACTCGACGCGGTTCGATGTGGACGATGACCGACGGTAGTCATCGCCCGAGCGAAAAACTGGCAACATCATGTCGCCTGAGCGCGCCACGACGAACTGGTTGCTTGTTCCCGCCGCCGTCAGGAGACAAGGCCAGCTTCGCGGGCGCCCTTCAGCGACGGTGCCACACGATGCGTCGGTACGGCCTGCTCCGCGACCGCGTCGAGCGTCTTCAGGCCCTCACCGGTGTTGAACACGACGGTTTCGAGCGTCGGGTCGAGCTTGCCGCTCGCGACGAGCTTGCCCAGCACCGCAACCGTCACACCGCCGGCCGTCTCGGCGAAGATTCCGGTCGTCGCGGCCAGCAGGGCGATAGCGGCGCGGATCTCGTCGTCGTTCGCGTCGTCCATCCAACCGCCGCTGCGGGTGACCGTCTCGATCGCGAAGATGCCAGACGCCGGATCGCCGATGTTCAGCGACTTCGCGATGCCGGTCGGCTTCACGGGCGTGATCTCCACGCTGCCGGTCCGTAGGGCGGTCGCGATCGGGTTGCAGCCGACCGACTGGGCACCGAAGACCCGCCACCCGCCGGCCGGCGCGGTTGCGAGACCGATCGAAACGAGTTCGGTGAACGCCTTGTCCACCTTGGTCAGCAGCTCGCCCGAGGCCATCGGAATCACGACCTGCGCCGGGATCCGCCAACCGAGCTGCTCGGCGACCTCAAATCCGAGCGTCTTGGAACCCTCGGCATAGAACGGGCGGAGGTTCACATTCACGAACGCGGTCTTCTCGAATTCATCGGTCTCGGCCAGCTGAGCGCAGAGGCGGTTCACGTCGTCGTACGAGCCGTCGACCGCGACAACGTCGCCTCCGTACACGGCGGTCGTGATGACTTTGCCCACTTCGAGGTCGGACGGGATGAATACCACGGTCGGAACGCCGGCCCGCGCTCCGTGGGCGGCGACCGAATTGGCGAGGTTGCCGGTGGACGCACACGCGAAGCGGGTGAACCCGAGTTGCGACGCGGCGGTCAACGCGATCGACACGACGCGGTCCTTGAACGAGTGCGTGGGGTTGGCCGAATCGTCCTTGACCCAGAGCGGCGCCTGGATGCCGACCGCTTCGGCGAGCGCGCTCGCGCGGACCAGCGGCGTCATGCCGGGATTCACGGTGACCCGGGTCGCCGGGTCCTGGCCGGTCGGGAGCAGGGCCGCGTACCGCCAGATGTTGTCCGGCCCGGCCTCGATCTGCTCGCGCGTGACCCGGGCGATCGCCGCCTCGTCGTAGTCGACCTCCAGCGGGCCGAAGCATTCGTAGCAGGCGTGTTGGGCGGCGAGCGGATAGCGAGCCGAACAGGATCGGCAGACCAATCCCCGAGCGGGGCTTCCGGTGAGGGCTGCGTCGATGGTCTGCGTCATGAAACATGTTCCTCTCATCTTCCCGGGCGCATGCGTGCGGAACCGGACGGAATTGGCACCTGCCGCCGATGCGGTGGTTGCCGGGGCGTCTTCGGGCCGTATCCCTCAGCCCCTCTGGATGAGGTATGCAGTTGTGATGCCAGCCTAACCGGGCCGACCCGGACAGCTGGCCGGGGTCCCGACAGATGGGCGGTCTCCACGGCGATGGTGGCGCACGTCACGGCCGATTCGACCGCCTCGGGCCTTCGTCCGCCGATGTCCGCGTCAATGCCGGCGACGGCAAGCTAGCGTTGATCCTATGCATCCGGAGGCGACGGCTTGGTTCGCCCGGCGGACATCGGCCTGGCCAGACTGGTCGGTCGACCGCCTCCAGGTCGCCAAGGGTTCCACGACGGTCAGCGTGGTGCTGCCGGCACTGGACGAGGAGCCGACCGTTGGGGAGATCGTCTCCAGGGTGGTCGATTTGCGCGACCGCACCGGGCTCGTCGACGAGGTGCTGGTGATCGACTCCGGATCCGTCGACAACACGGCCAAGGTCGCCGCCGCGGCCGGCGCGAGCGTCCATCACCGGGATGCGATCCTGCCCGGGTACGGCACCCAGCCCGGCAAGGGCGACGTGCTGTGGAAGGCGCTCGCGGTCGCGGCCGGCGACATCATCTGCTATGTCGACGCCGATCTGACCGACTTCCGGGCGACGTTCGTCACCGGCCTGCTCGGGCCACTCTTGACCGATCCGACCGTCGGCCTGGTGAAGGCGTTCTATGACCGGCCCTTGCTGGACTCGTCACCGGCCGGCGGCGGCCGGGTCACCGAGCTCGCGGCGCGGCCACTGCTCGGCACGTACTTTCCCCAACTGGCCGGCGTCGTACAACCGCTCGCCGGTGAGTACGCCGGCCGGCGCGAGATCCTGGCCGCGATGCCGTACGCACCGGGGTACGGCGTCGAAACGGGTCTGCTGATCGACGTCGCCGCCGCGTACGGACTCGACGCCATCGCGCAGGTCGATCTCGGTCAACGTACGCATGGCCACCAGGACACGGCGGCCCTCGGCCGGATGGCGGCGACGA
>DATCXD010000248.1:0-3047 GCA_036566005.1 Micromonosporaceae bacterium
CCGCCGGCCGGTAGCGAGATCGACCCGGCCCGCCGCTATACGTCCAGCACCGTGATGCACACTGCGGGGCGCCCGTGGGACTCGGTGCTCGTCGCGGCGACCGAGTGGACGGAGTGTCGCAGTGCGGTCTCGCGCGCCGCAACGACGTGGGCGTGTGCAGCGCGGCCGGCGGCCTTGGAGTCGCCGACGGTGATCGCTTCGGCCAAGGCCGTGTGCTCCGTCAACGACATTGGCGCCCGATGCACCGCGGTCTGGCGATAGATCCACTGCAACCGGTCATGCAACGAATCCATGATGTTCATGAGAAGAGTGTTGCCGCACAGTCGGCAGATCTCTCCATGGAAGGCGCTGTTCAGTGCGGCGAGTTCGGTCGCGGTCGCCGCGCTGGCCGCATCGGTGACGAGCTGTCGCAGTGTGGCGGCGCCGGCCGCGTCGATGTGCTTCGCCGCAAGCTGGGCGGCCAGTACCTCTAGGACGAGGCGTACCTCGAAGACGTTCTCGATGTCCTGACGCGAAACGGTGGCCACCACCGCGCCCCGACGGGGAAGGCCGACGAGAAATCCTTCCCGCTCGAGCACCCGGATAGCCTCGCGGACCGGGTTGCGCGACACCCCGAAGTCGTCGGCGAGCCGGTCTTCGGTGAGGCGGTCGCCGGGCGGATAGTCGCAGTCGATGATCCGGCGACGCAGCTCGGCGACCACCTTGTCGCGCAACGGCAGATGGCACTCACCGATCGTCACCGCGCTACTCACCGCTGGTCACCCTTTCCCGTGCCCACAATTTAGGGGTAAGCGTATCGGGCGGTGGCTCAGAGACACCGGTAGGCGCTCGCACCGTGTTCGGCCGAGCGTGAAATATCTCATATGAACGATATGCGAGGCGGGCCGACTCTCTGAGATAGCCAGTCCCGCCGCACGCTCCCCGGCCGCATGCCCCGCGGGGCGGTTGCCGGGACGACCACGGCATGGGCAACGTACCGGGTGAGCAGAAGGCCGAGCGTACGGCGAACCAGGCCGGCGAGACCCTCAGCTGGCTGTCTGGCAGGCTGTCGGGGTGGCTTACCCTTGGACGCTGGCGCCGGCATCGCGCGTCGTTGAGACCGCCGCATCACTCCTCGGCTGGGAACTGTCGGCGAACGGTGTGCGCGTGAGGTTGAGCGAGGTCGAGGCGTACGCCGGCGCCGCCGACCCGGCGTCCCACGCTTTCCGCGGACAGACACCGAGAACCAAGGTGATGTTCGGTCCGGCCGGCGTGGCCTATCTCTATTACGTGTTCGGCGCGCACTGGTGCCTGAACATGGTCCTCGGCGAGGAGGGCGTCGCGGCGGCCGCCCTGTTGCGCGCCGGTTCCGTCATTGACGGCGTCGAACTGGCCCGTGCTCGCCGCAACGGCGTCAAGGATCGCGAGCTTGCCCGTGGCCCGGCTCGCCTTGTCTTGGCACTCGGCCTCGACGGATCGGCCTACGGGACGTCGATGGTCGACGGGTCCGGGCCCATTGTCATTAGCCCGCCGTCGAAGCCGGTGGAGACGGACGAAATCTCCTCCGGGCCGAGAGTCGGGGTTTCGTCGGCGCACGACGTCCCGTGGCGGTTCTGGATAACCGGCGACCCGAGTGTCAGCGTCTACCGCAGGCACTCGCCGAGGCGGCGCAGCGTTCCGCCCAATTCCATGTGACCGGCCACTTCGACGTAACCGGTGAGGCGCTGCGGCCGCGCGTCCGCGTTTGGCACTACGCCGGTAGGGGGCCGGGTGCTAGCTCGTCGCCATGCTCGGCGCCGCGCCCCTAGCGATCATGGCGGTCCGACCGCTGACCGCGTGGCGCGTAGCGTGGATCGCCGCTGCGTTGTCGTCGCCTTTCCCGTCGCCACGCGAGACCGCGTGGCCGTGGCCACCGGTGACCGTACTGGTCTATCTGGCGGCACTGTTCGCGGCGGCGGCCACACAGCGTCTCGGCGTCACGGTCGGCATCTGGCTCGCGCACGGGCAGTCCAATCAGGAGATCGCCGGCAAGCTCGTGCTCGCGGAACAGACGGTAAAGACACACGTGAGCCGGGTGCTCGCGAAGTTGGCGTTGCGTGATCGCGCGCAGGCGGTCGTCTTCGCGTACGAGAGCGGCCTGGTGACGCCGGGCGAATAGCCGCCGGTACCACGGCGACCCGGTCGAGTGACCGCGGAGTGACGAGAAGATGGCTCCGCAGCGTGAGGCGTCGGGGGAGATCGTCTTCCTAGCTTGACGTCCATGATGATGTGGATGCTTCGGGGAGCGGCGGCACTCGTAGCCGGAGTGGTGCTCGCCATCGGGCTGCCGGATCCGGCGCCCGCCGCCCCCGCCGTACCGGCCGTCGCCGGCCTACCCACGGCGAACCCCGACCGTGTCGCCGCGTACTTCGCCGGGCTGCCAAATGATCGTGCATGGGCGCTGGCGATGTACGCCCCGATGACGATCGGCAACCTCGACGGCGCGCCGATCGCGTTGCGCTACGCCGCCAACGCTCGCGACGGCGGTTTCCGTTACGCGGGCCGGCAGATCCTCGCCTACCAACCGGGCGATGACGGTCGACTCATCGAGGTGGTCGGCGACCTCACGTCCACGACGCGGATCGCCGTGCTCGTGCCGGGAGCGGACACCACGCTGTCCGACTTCGACCACGGACTCGGTGGCGTACAACGCCGCGCGCCGGCCTGGCAGGCACGCCAGCTGTTGGCGGCCAGTGGTCCGGGCACCGCCGTCGTGGCCTGGCTCGGCTACGACACACCCAAGGGAATCGGGCGGGCCGCGATCCGATCGGAGTGGGCCGACGCCGGCGCCGACGCGCTCGTACGGTTCGTCGACGGGCCGGTGGTCCAGTGTCCACGGGCCACGGTCACCGTGATCGGCCACAGCTACGGCACCGTCGTCCTCGGTCATGCCGCGAGCCGGCTCCCCGCCGCGGTCACCGACCTGATCGCCATCGGAAGTCCGGGAATGGACGTTTCGCGGGCGTCTGAACTGCACACGAACGCGCGAGTCTGGGCCGGCAGCGATCCGACCGACTGGACGCTGCGGC
>DATCXD010000249.1:0-2717 GCA_036566005.1 Micromonosporaceae bacterium
GCGCCGGCCGGGTGCCGACCGACCGCGGCTACCGCCTCTTCGTCGACAAGCTGTCGCGCATCAAGCCGTTGTCGCCGGCCGAGCGCCGCGCGATCGAGCGGTTCCTCATCGGCGCGGTCGACCTCGACGACGTCGTGCACCGCACGGTCCGGCTCCTGGCCCAGGTCACCGGCCAGGTCGCCGTCGTGCAGTATCCGAGCCTGAGCCGGTCATCCGTACGCCATCTCGAACTCGTTCCGGTGTCGACCACGCGGTTGATGCTGGTGATGATCACCGACACCGGCCGGGTCGAGCAGCGGCTGATCGAACTGCCGACGCCGACCGCCGAAAGCGAGGTCACGGCGATCCGGACACTGATCAACGACAAGCTCGTGGGCCTGCGACTGTCCGACACGCCGATGCATATCCAGGCGCTGGTCGACGACGTGGACCCCACCCGGCGCGGCAGCGTCTCGGCGATCGCGGCGGTGTTGCTCGAAACGCTGATCGAGCGTACGGACGAGCGCATCGCGCTCGCCGGTACGGCCAACCTGACCCGGGCCGGCGTGCTCGACTTCCAGGGTTCGATCCGCCCGATTCTCGAAGCGCTCGAGGAGGAGGTCATCCTACTGAAGCTGATCGGTTCGGCCGGTGAGGAGCCATTGCGGGTAAGGATCGGCGACGAGAACGAGTTTGAACATTTGCGGGGCACGTCGGTCGTGTCGACCGGGTACGGACCGAACGCAACCATCGTCGGTGGCATGGGCGTGCTTGGACCGACGCGAATGGACTACCCGGCGACGATCTCCGCGGTCAGCGCCGTGGCCCGCTACGTCGGCGACCTGCTGGCCCAGAACTGAGCCGGCGGCCGACGTGACCCAGCGCACCACGGACCACCCTGACCCATCTCGCGGACGCCGGCGCCCGCGACCCTCGGAACATCTGGCGGGCGCCATCGTCCGCTTGAGCATCACGGATTGAGGACGGCACATAGCAGTGGCGAACGACTACTACGGCACTCTCGGCGTGGCGCGCGACGCGTCCACCGACGAGATCAAGCGTGCCTACCGCAAGCTGGCCCGCCAATACCACCCGGACGTGAACCCGGATCCGGGCGCGCACGAGCGGTTCAAGGAGATCAGCAAGGCGTACGAGGTGCTCTCCGACGACCAGAAGCGACAGATCGTCGATCTTGGCGGCGACCCCTACGCCAACGGCGGCGGCGCCAGCGCGGCGGGTGCCGGCACCTTCGTCGGCTTCCAGGACATCATGGACGCGTTCTTCGGCGGCGGGGCGACCCGCGGGCCGCGGTCGCGGACCCGGGCCGGATCCGACGCCATCCTCCCGCTCGAACTTGACCTCTTCGAGACGGCTTTCGGGGTGGACGCACCGATCACGGTGGACACCGCCGTCACGTGCGAGACGTGCGCCGGTGCCGGCACAGCGTCCGGGACGCATCCCCAGACCTGCGACACCTGCAACGGCCGGGGCGAGGTGCAGAGCGTCCAGCGGACGTTCCTGGGTCAGGTCATGACGGCCCGCCCCTGCGCTGCCTGCGGCGGTTACGGGACGGTCATCCGTCACCCGTGCCCGACCTGCGGCGGGGACGGCCGCGTCCGCACCCGCCGGCAGCTCAACGTCAAGGTGCCGCCCGGTGTCGAGGACCAGATGCGGATTCGCCTCGCCGGTCAGGGCGAGGTCGGCCCGGGCGGCGGTCCGGCCGGCGATCTCTACGTGGAAATCCACGAGCGGACGCACGACGTCTTCTCGCGCAAGGGCGACGACCTCCACTGCCGCGTGACCGTGCCGATGGCGGCGGCCGCGCTCGGCACCCGCCTGACGATCAAGACGCTGGACAGCGAGGAATCGGTCGACGTCGCGCCCGGCACCCAACCCTCGTCGACGGTCAAGCTGAAGGCGCGGGGCGTGCCGCATCTGCGCGGTACCGGCCGCGGCGACCTGTTCGTGCATCTGGACGTGCGGACGCCGACCAAGCTCGACGCCGATCAGGAACGCATGCTGCGCGAATTCGCGTCGGTCCGGGGCGAGGAGTTTGCCGAACTCACCAAGCAGGGTGGTTTCTTCTCCCGGATGCGCGACGCGTTCAACGGTCACGCCTAGCCGTGTCGACCGCATGAGCGCGCCGCTCTTCCTGGTCGACGCGCTGCCGGCGTCCGGCGCTGTGACGCTGGACGGTCCCGAGGGCCATCACGCGGCGGTCGTCCAAAGATTGCGCGTCGGTGAACGGCTGCTCGTGGGCGACGGGCGCGGCAGCACCGCATCCGCGCTGATCACCGCCGTCGGCAGGGCCGGGTTGACCGCCACGATCGAGAATCGTTGGTACGTCGAACCGCCGGCGCCGCGACTCGTGGTCGCTCAGGGAATCCCGAAGGGCGAGCGCGGTGAACTGGCGGTGCAGGCGATGACCGAGGTCGGCGTTGACGAGATCGTGCCGTGGGCCGCGTCGCGCTGCGTCACGGTCTGGCGTGGCGACCGAGGTGCCAAGGCGCGCGGGAAATGGGTGGCGACCGCACGCGAGGCGGCAAAACAGGCGCGGCGGTCGTGGCTGCCGGTCATCGCGGACGGCGCCGTCTCGACGGCTGCCCTCGTCGATCGCGGCGCCGACGCCGTTCTCGTGCTGCACGAGGGCGCCGAGACGCCGTTGTCGAGCGTCTCGTTGCCCGGCCACGGCGAGATCCTCGTCGTCGTCGGCCCGGAAGGCGGCATCGCCGACGGGG
>DATCXD010000269.1:0-3511 GCA_036566005.1 Micromonosporaceae bacterium
GCAGGCGGTCGGTCGCGCCCTGGCCGAGACCGTCGACACGAACCTGGCCGCATTGATCGTCGAGGCGGTGGCCGTGCAGCAGGCCCTCGTGCGGGACGCGCATCCGGAGGACGTCCTGGTCCGGATGCAGGCGGTCGAGGAAAGCGCCCGGACGGCCAGCGCCGACCTGCGGCGACTGCTGTCCGTGGCCGCACTGATCGATCCGGATCATGCCGGACAACCGGCGACGAGCCCAGCCAGCTAGCCCAGCCAGCTAGGCGACGCCGGGCGCCCATCCTCAGCTCGGATCGGCCGAAGCCAGCTCGGGTCGGTGGAGTCAGCTCGGGTGGGTCGGAGTCAGCGCGGGTCGGTCGGCAGTCACCTCGGGTCGGTCGGAGCCGGTGGATCTTTGGCCCGGGTTCTACCGTCCGGCGGACGACAGGAATTCGGGGGACAGGTCGGCCGGCCGCGCGATCCCGGCCAGTGTCAAGGTCAACTCCAGCTCGGCGTACAGCGTGCGCAGCACGTGCCGCACGCCGGCCTCGCCGCCGAGCGCCAGACCGTACACGTACGGTCGCCCGATCAGCACGGCCTTCGCGCCGAGCGCGAGCGCCTTGGCGATATCGGAGCCCGTGCGGATGCCGCTGTCGAACAGGATGGCGAGGTGGCCGCCGGCGGCGTCCACGATGGACGGCAACGCGTCGAGGGAACCGATGGCGCCGTCGACCTGACGTCCGCCGTGGTTCGACACGACGATGCCGTCCATCCCCGCGTCGATGGCCCGGAGCCCGTCGCCGGGGTGCTGGATTCCCTTGAGGACGATCGGTCCGGACCAACGCTCGCGCAGCCAGGCTAGATCGTCCCAGGTCAAGGTCGGGTTGCCGAAGATCGTTGCCCAGTATTCGATGCGGGCGTCGACACGGTCGCTGCCGGCGAGGCGCTGGAACGCCGGGTCGGTGAAGTAGTTGGTCAGCCCGTCGCCGGTGAGGAACGGCAGGAACGCGTGGTCGAGGTCGCGCGGCCGCCAGGCGAGCCGGAACGTGTCCAGCGTGACGACGAGGGTGGTGAACCCGGCCGCCCGCGCGCGCTCGACAAGACTCGCCGCGATGTCGCGCTCGCGCGGCCGGTAGAGCTGGAACCATTTCGGGCCGTCGCCGGTGGCCGCGACGTCCTCCATCCGGGTCGACGAGAGCGTACTCAGGATCATCGGCGCGCCGAGCGCACCGGCGGCCCGAGCGACATGCGACTCGGCGTCCCGGTGATAGAGGCCGAGGACGCCGATCGGGCCGAGGATCACCGGCGCCGGCATCGTGGTGTCGAGCACGGTCACGCCGAGGTCGGGCGCCGACACGTCGCGCAGGAACCGGGGGACGATTCGCCAGCGATCGAACGCGGCCCGGTTCGCCCGGGCGGTTCCGCCGGATCCGGCGGAACCGGCAACGTACCCGTACGCCGTGTCGGACAACCGTCGACGGGCGAGGGGTTCCAGGCGGGTCAGATCGGTCGGCAACGGCGGCCGGATGTCGGCCAGCCCGGCCGCGTAGATGTCGTTGTGGTAGTCGGCTATCGATGCCATGGGGTCCTCCGTGGGCTGTGGCGCCACCGGATCCGGCGTTACCGGATGCGCGGCGGGTGGTGGCCGTTGCGGCTCAGGATGAGGGCCGCGACCAGCGCCGACCACCCGGTCTGGTGCGAGGCGCCGAGACCGGCGCCGGTGTCGCCGTGGAAATACTCCGGGAACACGATCCGGTCGCGCCAGTCCGGATGCGTCGCCAGCATCTCGTAGTCACCGTAGATCGGCCGGCGGCCGTCCGGACCGGGCACGAACAGCTTGATCAGCCGTTCGGACAGGTCGTCGGCGATGGCACTGAGATTGCGCTTGCGGCCGGACCCGGTCGGATACTCGAACGTCACCTTGTCGCCCAGGTAGGCGTCGTATTCGCGGAGCGCCCCGATCAGCAGGTAGTTGAGCGGCATCCAGATTGGGCCGCGCCAGTTCGAGTTGCCGCCGAACGTCGCCGTCCGGGACTCGCCGGGCTCGTAGTCGACGGTGAACTGCTGGTTGTCCAGATCGATCACGAACGGTTTCTCAGCGTGTACGCGAGACAGCGACCGCACGCCGTACGGGCTCAGGAACTCCGCCTCGTCGAACACTCGCGCGAGAATGCGGGGGAGTTGCTCGGGTGCGACGAGGGATAGCAGGCGCCGCAGATCGCCTTCATCGTCCCGGCGGTGCACGCCGACCACGCTCGCGTACTCCGGCTTGCGGGCGAGGAACCACGAGATGCGCTCCGCCAACTCCGGCAGGTCATGCAACTCGGCCGAGCGCATGCTCGCGGTTGCGTAGAGCGGCACGAGCCCGACCACCGAGAAGATGCGCATCGGCAGCTCCTCGCCGTCGGCCAGCCGGAGCACGTCGCAGTAGAACTCGTCGTCGGCATCCCAGAGTTTGCCCGCCGCCTTGCCGATGTAGGCGAAGTGTCCGAAGAACTTCGTGGCCACGTCTTCGTACGCGTGGTCGTGGTGCGCCAACCGCAGCGCGATCTCGAGCAGGTTCAGCGCGTACATGCCCATCCAGCCGGTCCCGTCGGACTGCTGGAGGTTGCCGGCGACCGGCAGCGCGGCCGACCGGTCGAACGGCCCGACGTTGTCGAGTCCGAGGAAGCCGCCCTCGAAGACATTGTTGCCGTCGAGGTCCTTGCGGTTGACCCACCAGGTGAAGTTCAGCAGCAGCTTGTGCATCACCCGGGTCAGGAATTCGGTGTCGGTGCCGCCGTCGAGGTCGAAGACCCGCAGGGCGGCCCAGGCGTGTACGGGCGGGTTCGCGTCGCCGAACGCCCACTCGTACGCCGGGATCCGGCCGTCCGGATGCAGATACCAGTCACGGAGCATGAGCAGGAGCTGCGCCTTGGCGAACGCCGGGTCGACGCGCGCGATCGCCACGCAGTGGAAGGCGAGATCCCAGGCCGCGAACCACGGGTACTCCCACGGATCGGGCATCGAGATCACGTCGGCGGCGTGGAAATGCCACCACGCGGAGTTGCGGCCGTTGCGATGGCCGGCCGGCGGTGTGGAGCCGGCGTCGCCGGCGAGCCACCGGTCCACGTCGAAGTGGTAATACTGCTTGCTCCACATCAGCCCCGCGATCGCGGCGCGGACCAGGGCCGCCTCGTCGGTCGTCGTACCGGCCGGCACGAGCGCCGCGAAGAACTCGTCGGCCTCGCTGGCCCGCGCGCCCATCACCTCGGCGAATCCGTCGCCGAGATCAAGCTGGTCGACGTCGGTCGAAGCCAGCCGCAACCGGATCGTCGCCTGGCCGCCGGCCGGCACCGTGAGCACGTAGTGCAGCGCGGCTTTGGTCCCCAAACCTGCGGGATTGACGGTTGCGGCCCCGGACACGACATGGTCGTTGATGCCGTCCTTGGGAAAGGGCGACGGACCGGCCAGCCCCCAGAGGCGCTGAGCGTTGTCTTCGTTGTCGCAGGCGAGGCCGGCCGGCGTCGCCGCGATCGCGTCGCCGGCCAGCACCAGA
>DATCXD010000308.1:0-3296 GCA_036566005.1 Micromonosporaceae bacterium
CGTCCGCGAGCAGCGCAACGGTGATGTTCTCGGCCGCGGTGAGGATCGATGCGAGGCCGTTGTCCTGCGGGATCAGCACAATCCGGCGGGCCACCGCGTGATCCCGGTCGCGCAGCGGCGCACCCTCGACGGTCACCACTCCCCCGGCCGGGCGGATCAAACCGGCGAGTGCCCGCAACAACGTCGTTTTGCCGGCTCCCGGCCCTCCCGTGACGGCGAGCACCCGACCGGGCTCGGCGACCGCCGAGACCTCGTGCAAGACCGGTCGAGTGCCGCCGTACGTGACGGTGACCCGATCGGCGAAGAGCAGTCTCGCCATCATGGTCGTCATGGCCGGACCGCCGGTCCACCACGGGTGTCGGAGATCGTCGCCAGCGGATTGAAACCGCGGCGGGCGCGCTTAGCGTTGGTCACGTTCTGTCCGACCCTCAGCTGCCGCCCATGGTTGCGTGACATACCTTGCGGTAAGGCATCGAAGCGGTACTGCATCGAAGCGGCAACCTGGCGGCCGACCGGACGGTTCCGGCCCGACCGCGCCTACGCTTCCAGTCCGGCCAGGAGGTCGTCGGCGGCGGCGTACGGATCGACATCGCCGGCCGCGACCCGGGCGGCCAACGCCGGCAAGGCCTCGCCATCGCGCAGCGACCCGATCCGCCCACGCATGACGCCGAGCGCGATCGCCTCGATCTCGGCGGCCGCTCGCGCCTCGCGACGCGTCCGCAATTGGTCGTGCTTGACCAGCCACGACTCGTGTTTGCCAAGCGCGGTAACCACGTCGTCGATGCCCTGCCCGCGGGCCGCGGACGCCTTGACGACCTGCGGTCGCCACTCACCCGCCGCCCGATCGCCGAGCGCGATCATGCCCTGGATGTCGGTGTAGGTCGCATCGGCGCCGTCCCGGTCGGCCTTGTTGACCACGAAGACGTCGGCGATCTCCAGGATGCCGGCCTTGACGGCCTGGATCGCGTCGCCCATGCCCGGTGCGAGCAGCACCATCACGGTGTCGGCCAGGCTGGCGACGGCGACCTCGGCCTGCCCGACGCCGACGGTCTCGACGAGGACGACGTCGCAACCGGCGCCGTCCAGGACACGTACGGCCTGTGGCGCCGCCGCTGACAGGCCGCCGAGGTGGCCCCGTGACGACATCGACCGGATGTAGACCCCGGAGTCGGTCGCATGGTCCTGCATGCGTACGCGGTCACCGAGGATCGCACCGCCGGTGAACGGGCTCGACGGGTCAACAGCGAGCACACCGACCCGTTTGCCGGCCGCTCGCAGCGCCCGTACCAGTTCGTTCGTGATGGTCGACTTGCCGACCCCGGGCGCCCCGGTCAGGCCGATGACGCGAGCCATGCCGGTGTACGGCGTCAGCGCGGCCGCGACCTCGCGGAGCTTCGGGTCGTCGTTTTCGATCAGGCTGATGAGCCGCGCCACGGCACGGTGATCACCTTCGCGCGCGCCGGCGATCAGCGCCGGCACGTCGTTGCTGCGCCGAAGATTCGCTCGCTGGGCCGCCGCCGGACCGCTCGAGATGGCGGCTCCGCTCACGACGTCGGTACGGGTGCGCTGGGCACACTCAAGATCAACGCGTCGCCCTGGCCGCCGCCGCCGCACAGCGCGGCCACGCCGGTTCCGCCGCCCCGACGCCTGAGTTCCATGGCCAGCGACAGCACGAGCCGAGCGCCGGACATCCCGATCGGATGACCGAGCGCGATCGCGCCGCCGTTGACGTTCACGATCGACGGATCGACGCCTAGTTGACGCGTCGACGCGATGCCGACGGCCGCGAACGCCTCGTTGATCTCGATCAGATCGATGTCGGCGATCGTCTGGCCGCCCTTGCGGAGCGCCTGCTCGATCGCGTTAGCCGGCTGCGCGTGCAGCGAGTTGTCCGGGCCGGCGACGTTGCCGTGCGCGCCGATCTCGGCCAGCCACTCCAGGCCCAGCTCCTCGGCCTTCCCTTTGCTCATGACGACGACCGCGCACGCGCCGTCCGAGATCGGCGAGGACGTGCCGGCCGTGATCGTGCCGTCCGCGGCGAAGGCCGGCCGCAGCTTGGCGAGCGATTCGGCCGTCGTTTCCGGGCGAATGCCCTCGTCCTCGAGGATCAGGATCGGGTCGCCCTTGCGCTGTGCCACCTCGATCGGCGTGATCTCCTCGGCGAAGGCGCCGTTCTTCTGCGCCATGGCGGCGCGCTGGTGGCTCGCGGCGCCGAACTCGTCCTGCTCAGCGCGCGTCACGTTGTAGCGGCCGTTGTGACGCTCGGTGGATTCGCCCATCGAGCACACGTCATAGACGTCGGTGAGGCCGTCGAGGGCCATGTGGTCCTTGATGACCACGTCGCCGTACTTGTAGCCCTGCCGCTGGTTCATGAGCAGGTGCGGCGCGTTCGTCATCGACTCCATGCCGCCCGCGACGACGATGTCGAACTCGCCCGCGCGGATCAGTTGGTCGGCCAGCGCGATCGCATCGAGGCCGGACAGGCACACCTTGTTGATCGTGATGGCCGGCGTGGTCATCGGGATGCCGGCGTTGACGGCGGCCTGGCGGGCCGGGATCTGGCCGGCACCGGCCTGCAGTACCTGGCCCATGATCACGTACTCGACCTGGTCCGGTGTGACGCCCGACCGCTCTAACGCGGCCTTGATCGCCACGCCGCCGAGCTTGGTCGCGGGAAAGTCCTTGAGGTTACCGAGCAGCTTGCCCATCGGGGTGCGAGCGCCACTGACGATCACGGAACTCATGCGTAGCCTCCGCCGGTCGGCGGCCGTCATCGATGATCGGCCGGACTCGAAGAGCACCGCCTGAACGATGCTTTACCTCTATGGTGCGTCAGACTATCTCCATGGCATCCGTCGAGCCCGTGTCACCCTCGTCACCCGCGCGGCTTCCGGTCGAATCGATCGGGATCCAGCGCATCGATCACGTCGGGATCGCCGTCACCGATCTCGACCAGGCCATCGATTTCTATGGTCGCGTCTTCGGCATGGCCTGCGTCCATGTCGAAGAAAACCAGGAACAGGGGGTACGGGAGGCGATGCTCGCCGTCGGCCCGACGACCGGCGGCGGTTGCCTCCAACTCCTCGCGCCGCTGACTCCTACATCGACGATCGCGAAGTTCCTCGACCGCAACGGACCTGGAATGCAGCAGCTCGCGTACACGGTGGCGAACATCGACGAAACATCGGACGCGCTCCGCGCCCGGGGCGTCCGCTTGCTTTACGACGAGCCGCGGCACGGCACCGCCGGCTCCCGGGTGAATTTCGTCCACCCGAAAGACGCCGGCGGTGTCCTGA
>DATCXD010000027.1:0-4686 GCA_036566005.1 Micromonosporaceae bacterium
CGACGGCTGCCACGGCTGCGACGGCTGAGTCACGGCGCCTGGAAGCCCGCCGCGATCAGGACCGCTTGCGCCTCAGGCGACCGGATGTACGTCACCCAGGCCTGCGCCCCGGCGGCATTCGGGGCATTCTTCAACGCCACGATCGGATATACGTTGATCGCGCCCGCAGATTCCGGGAATTCCACGGCGTTCACCTTGCCCGCCGCGGCCTTGACATCCGTCCGGTAGACCAGCGCCGCATCGGCCTCGCCGAGCTCGACCGGGGTCAGCGCCGACTTGACGTCCAGCGCCTGGGAGACCGGCTTCACCGTAAGCCCCGCGGCCTGCTCCGCCTTCGTCGCGGCCGAACCACACGGCACCGTCGGCGCGCACAGGACGACCTTGAGCGACGGATCGGTCAGATCCTTGAGCGACGTGATCTTCTTCGGGTTGCCTGGCGCCACCGCGATCACGAGCTGGTTCTTCACGAAGTTCTGCGGTGGACCGTTGTTGTCGCCCGCGTCGGTGACCGTCTTCATCGTCGCCGGCGACGCCGAGGCGAACACACCGGCTGGGGCGCCCTGCATAATCTGTGCCGCCAGCATGTCACTGCCGCCGAAGGAGAACTTCACAGTCGTACCGGGATGCGCCGCCTGGAACATCTGACCGAGCTGGTTGAACGTCCCGGTCAGCGACGCTGCCGCCAGCACCGTGATCGTGCCGGTGATGCTCGCGCTGCCACCGGTGCGGGCCGCCGGCGCGGCCGACGCATTGGTCTTGCCGCTGCTGCCGCAGCCGGCCAGGGCCATCGCCGCAGCGAGCGCGGCGATCGAAATGCCGACGGTTCGCTTCTCCCACATGGATTTACTCCCGATTGGGTCATGTGTCGCTGGGTCACGTGTCGCTGGGTCACGTGTTTTTTGGTCGCGTGTCCTGGGCCCCGCTCAATGCGGCGTTTCCACAATCACGGTGGTCGACTTCACCACCGCCACGGCGATGTCGCCGATCTCCAAGCCGAGCGCGTCTACGGCTTCCCGGGACATGAGCGACACGACACGATGCGGTCCGGCCTGGATCTCCACCTGCGCCATCACCGTGTCCTTCTTGATCGCGGTGACCAGCCCGGTGAAGCGGTTGCGGGCCGACGAATTCGCGGTGCCCTCGTCCGTGCGGCCATGCGCGCTCAGGTGTGCCGCCAGATCGGCACCCTCGACGATCCGATGACCATGATCGTCACGCGTCGCGGAGAGGCGACCAGAGTCGGCCCAGCGGCGAACCGTATCGGCGCTCACGCCGAGCAGCTCAGCCGCTTCGCTGATCCGAAATTGCGTCACATCTACCATGTTATGCCTCGCATCTGCGAGGTCAACTTTGGAACTTCCGGCAAGAGTTTGCAGCACGAGACGGCTGTGGCCGATGTGATCGACGACGGCCAGCGTGCGGTCGTGTTTGCGGTCAGACGTCCAGCCGTACCGAGGCAACCCCCGCGTAGCCGGCATTGGATGGTGCGAGCGTAATAAGATCCCTATTTATATGGATAAAAGCTGCTAAAGATCAGCCACCAGGAGGCCATTCGACCCGATCGCCATACCGGTCGGGCTAACAAAGGAGACATCGTTGACCGGTCCCAAGGCGCCGATGCCGGCCGAGCAGTATCCGATGCAACCGCCGCCTCGCAACGACAACACGACAGTCTTCGGTGTGCTCGGGATCGTGCTGGCGATCTGCTTCTGGCCCGCCGGGCTCGTGTTCTCGATCCTCGCGATGAGGGCGGCGGCCCGGGTCGGCAAGCCGAGAACGCTCGGCCTCGTCGGTCTGGGCCTTTGTGGACTCGCGGTCATCATCCTGATCATCCGGGTCGTAGCGATCTATAACTGAGGGCGTTCGACCTGCCGTTCGATCCGCGCCGGGCACGTTTTCGACGCGCCCGGCGCTGTCATGTGCGCGGTCCGGCACCGTCATGCGCGACCCAGCGCCTTCATGCGCGACCCGGCGCCGTGAGATCCGCGACCCAGCGCCGTGCGATGCGCGACGACATCGGCCGAGCGAAGTCGTAACGATCCGGAGAGCGGGATAGCACTCGCCCCGAAACGAGTCGCACCGGCGTGTGCGAAAGGATCGGCGCATGACTTCGCCGACGTGGTCGCCCGACGCCTATCTCAAGTTCGCCGATCCGCGCGCCCGTCCGTTCGCCGACCTGGTCGCCCGCATCGGGACTGACGATCCGTCGGTCGTGGTCGACCTCGGCTGCGGGCCGGGCAACGCCACGCGTACGCTCCTCGATCGCTGGCCGGGCGCTCACATCATCGGCATCGACGCCGACGAGGCGATGATCGCCGCGGCACAACGCCTGGCCGCGGACGTGCCGGACGGAAGGCTGATGTTCGCGTCCGGCGAGATCGAGGCCTGGACACCCGATGGTTGCCTCGACGTCATCGTCTCCAACGCCGCACTGCACTGGGTTCCGACCCATGTCGACCTGCTCGCCCGATGGATCGACGCGCTCCGCCCCGGTGGCACGCTGGCGTTCCAGGTCCCGCGGCCAGCCGACGATCGCCCCGCCTCCGCGCTGCGCGCGGTCACCTCGGCGCCGCGGTGGTCGGGCCGGTTCGATGGCGTGGCGAGCCCGGGCGCGTTGGGCTCAGGGCCTACGTGGGTACGCTCCGCAGCCGAGTACTCCGACATTCTGTGCGGCCTCGGCTGCACGGTCGATGCGTGGGAGACCACCTACATCCACGTGTTGCCGGGTGATGACCCCGTGCTGGAGTGGTTCGCCGGCTCGGGCCTCCGGCCGTACACCGATCGGCTCGACGAGACGGACGCCACCGCCTTCCGGGCCGACATGGCGGCCGCGTTCCGGGCGGCGTACCCGCGACAGCCGTATGGCACGCTGCTCCCGTTCCGGCGGGCATTTGTCGTGGCGCGGCGCTAGCCGGAACCCGATCGGATCCGGCGCCGGTGCCGCCACCGACGAACTGTCAACGTGGCGAGTCCCCGTTCATCCGAACTCGCCGAACACGACTACGAGACGGATTGCTGAGCCACAACTGATCGAGACGTTGACGCGCAACCTGGCCGAACTGCACAGAGAGCATCGAGCCATGCGGGTGCAACTCATCGCCGTCACACCGCTTCTGGACACGCCGTCTGCCGGCTGAGCGCGGCGGGCCTCCGTACCCGTAGTGAAAGAAATGCCGCCGGCATCCTCAAGGATGCCGACGGCGATGTGCCTGTGCGGTGTTGCGTTTGGTTCTGCGGCGCTATGCCGCCTGGAGGCCTTCGGCGCGAGCCAACTCGCGCAGCCGACCGAGGGCCTGAATCTCGAGTTGGCGGATCCGCTCGCGGCTCAGCGAGAAGCGGGATGCGACCTCGGTGAGGGAGTGCTCGCGGCCGTCCTCAAGCCCGTAGCGGGCGCGCATGATGCCGGCGGACCGATCGTCGAGGTGACCGAGCAACCCAGCGATGCGGTTCCGCTCCATCGATGCGACGACAACGTCCTCCGGCGACGGGGAATCGTTGTCGGAGACCAGGTCGCCGAGGCTCGTGTCGCCATCATCGCCGACCGGCGTGTCAAGCGAAACCGTGTCCTGCGACCAGCGCTTGAGTTCCACGACACGCTCCGCGGTCACGCCGAGAGCGTCCGCGATCTGGATGATCTCCGGCTCGCCGCCGAGTTCACGGGTCAACTGGCGCACGACATTGCGCATCCGGTTGACGTCCTCGACGAGATGCACCGGAAGGCGTACCGTCCGCTCCTGCTGGGCAATGGCCCGGCTGATCGCCTGGCGAATCCACCACGTCGCGTAGGTGGAGAACTTGAATCCACGCTCGTAGTCGAACTTCTCGACGGCGCGGACCAGACCGGTGTTGCCTTCCTGGATGAGGTCGAGCATCGGCATGCCAGATCGCACGTAACGGCGGGCGATCGACACCACGAGGCGGAGATTCGCCCGGATGAACAGGTCCTTGGCCGTCTCGCCGAGGCGGACCATGGCCTTGAGCTCGTCGCGGTCCCACTTCGCCGGAAGCTCGTGGAGCTCGAGAAGGTATTCCGCGTAAAGACCCGCCTCGATGTTCTTGGACAGGTCGACTTCCTGCGCCGCGTCGAGCAGTGGCGTCTTGGAGATTTCATGCAGATATACACCGACGAGGTCGCGCTCTTCGGCGACTTCATCTGTTCGCAATACCGTCACGTTCGCGTCTTTCACGCTCGGGCCCCTCCCGCTTGTCGCAGCTCACGCTCCGATAGAGCGCCCCCTGCGGCCTGCCCCCATGACAACAGGGTCCAGCCACCGGAGATTCCGGGTTTTTGCGTTGTTCGCGTCACCATTTGGTGACGACCGGCAAGTTGGCTGGTACTTACCTAGACGTTCCAACGCCGCATCAGGTTCGCAGATCTGGCTGGAGATTCGCTGAGCGTTACCCGGCAGAACGCTGAGTTACCCACTCTGAACGGCTCAAAGCACCCATTGTCGGTGATTCGGATCACGCCAATTGCTACGCTACGCAACCTTTCAACGCCGTTTGACACTCGGGGAATTCCCAACCTGCGGCGGGGCGGTCCAGCGAGCCTCCCTCGCTGGGTTGTGCTGGGCTGGGGCGCGCCGGACTGCGGCGCCGGACTGTGGCGCCGCGCTGGTGACGGGCCGGGCTGCGCCGCGCTGGGCTGGAGCGCGAAATGTACGGAACTTGACCGCTCCGCGACCG
>DATCXD010000327.1:0-2033 GCA_036566005.1 Micromonosporaceae bacterium
CCCGGCCGAACTCGGCACCATCGCCGGGGCGCTGCAGCACGCCTATGGGCGGCTGCGCACCGGCCTCGCCCGCGAACGCGCGCTGGAGGGCGCCCGCCGCGAGCTGGTCACCTGGGTCAGCCACGATCTGCGCACACCGCTCGCCGGGATGCGGGCCATGGCCGAGGCGCTGGAGGACGGCGTCGTCGACGACCACGACACGATGCACCGCTATCACCGTCAGATTCGCCTGGAGGTAGACCGTCTGTCCGAAATGGTGGACGACCTGTTCGAGCTGTCCCGCATCCACGCGGGCACGCTCCGGCTGTCGCGCCGCACCATCGACCTCGGCGACATCGTCTCCGACGCGATCGCCGGCGTTGAACCGCTCGCCCGCGCCAAGGGAGTACGGCTGCGCGGCGCGGCGGACCCGGTGCTGTCCGTCAACGTCGACGCCGGCGAACTCGGGCGCGCCCTGCGCAACCTGGTGGTCAACGCCATCAGGCACACCCCGGGCGACGGCACGGTCTTCGTCCGGGCCGTCATCGACGGCCGCGGCGCCCGCCTGTCGGTCAGCGACGGTTGCGGCGGTATCCCCGAAGATGACCTGCCGCGCGTCTTCGACGTGGCGTTCCGCGGCGAGACCGCCCGCACTCCCGGCCCTGACGGCGGCGCCGGTCTGGGTCTCGCGATCGCCCGGGGCATCGTCGAGGCTCACGACGGCACTATCGAGGTGGGCAACGCCGGTCCTGGCTGCCGTTTCGAGATCCGGCTGCCCCTCGCCGAGGCCTGATCCGGTCGATGATCGCGCATTATGCGTTTGTCCGGCGACGAAATCGGGAACAACGGGCGAACGACTCTTCCGTGAGACCGGGAATCGCCAGAGAGCGTGACCCGGAGCCGGGACGGCGCTAGTGTGCCCGCTGTGGAGCTCAAAGTCTCGACTCGATCAACAGTTGGTTACGCCGTGATGGCCATCACCGGCGAAATCGACCTTTATACCGCGCCGCGCCTGCAGGCAGAGTTCACACGCCTGCTGGAAAACGGGCCTGACAGGATAGTCATCGACATGTCCGGCGTGGAGTTCTGTGACTCCACCGGCATGAACGTGCTGCTGTCCGCGCTCAAGCGCATGCGCGAGCGCGGCGGCGTCCTGGAGGTGGCCGCGCCGCGCCCGGCGGTGCGTAAGATCCTTCAGGTCACCGGCCTCGACTCGGTGTTCGTCGTGTATGACGCCGTCCCGGCCGAGTTGCTCACCGAGCAGCCAGGCTAGTTACCATCGGTCACCATGGATACCGACACAGCGGTGATCATCCCGGCCAAGGATGAGGCCGACCGCATCGGGGTGACCGTCGCCGCGGCCCTCGCCCTGCCGGGGGTCGATCTCGTCGTGGTCGTAGACGACGGCTCGGTCGATCAGACCGGCCGCGTCGCCAAGGCGGCCGGCGCGCGAGTCGTACGGCATAGCCGCAACCGGGGCAAGGCCGCCGCGATGGAGAGCGGCGCGGAAGCCGTCCGGCTCCTCGACGCCGAGCTGCCCCGACACCTGCTCTTTCTCGACGCCGACCTCGGCAAGACCGCGGCCCACGCCGCGCCGCTGATCGAGCCGGTGCGCGCCGGCTCGGCCGACATGACGATCGCCGTTTTCACCAACAGGGTCAGACTCGGCGGGCACGGCATGGTCGTACGACTCGCGCACGATGGCATCAAACGCGCCGTCGGCTGGGAGGCCACCCAGCCGCTCAACGGCCAGCGCTGCCTGACCCGAGCCGCATTCGAGGCCGCCCGGCCGCTGGCCCACGGCTTCGGCGTGGAGACCGGGCTGACGATCGACCTGATCCGCAAGGGCCACCGCGTCGCCGAGGTCGAGGTCGACATGGCCCACCGCGCCACCGGCACCGATTGGCGGGCTCAACTGCACCGCGCCAAGCAGCTCCGCGACGTGGCCCGTGCGCTCGCCGCCCGGGAGCCCCTGATCGCCGCCAACCTCGCCAAGTTGCGCGGTGGCAGGCCCTGACACGCGACCCGCGCCGGGCCGGGCCGCGCTCGCGGCG
>DATCXD010000328.1:0-8237 GCA_036566005.1 Micromonosporaceae bacterium
CCGCCGGCAACGGCGGACCGCAGACCGGCGAGCGTCTCGCGATGGAGAGAATCGATGTCCCAGTGCAGGCCGTCCGGCCGCCGGATGGGTTCATTCGCGAAACGGCGTACGTCGTCGATGCAAAGCTCCCCTGGGCCGACACGGCCGACGATGACCCGTCCGTTGGACGCGCCGAGATCCACGGCCGCGTATGCGCGCGTAGGCGCTGCGTTGCTCACCTCGGATCCCCATGGTCGTCATAGCGAGGCAATGACCATCGCAGCATCGAACTAGTTATCGAACTAGTCATCGCAAGAACGCGGCCGCGACCCCGGCGTCAACGGGGATATGCAGTCCGGTCGTTTGGGATAGTTCACCGCCGGTCAGGGCGAACACCGCCGCTGCCACATGCTCCGGCAGCACCTCTTTCTTCAGGAGTGTGCGCTGGGCGTAGAACGCTCCGAGTTCCGCCTCGGGCACGCCGTAGACCGCGGCTCGTTGGGCGCCCCAGCCGCTGGCGAAGATGCCCGATCCGCGAACCACGCCGTCGGGGTTGATGCCGTTGACGCGGATGCCGTGCTCGCCGAGTTCGGCCGCGAGGAGCCGGACCTGGTGGGCCTGGTCGGCCTTGGCTGCGCCGTACGCCACGTTGTTGGGGCCGGCGAACACGGCGTTCTTGCTGGAGATGTACACGATGTCGCCGCCCATGCCCTGCGCGATCATGGCCCGGGCGGCCTCGCGCGCGACGAAGAACGATCCACGGGCCATCACGTCGTGCTGCACGTCCCAGTCCGACGCCGACGTGTCCAGCAGCGGTTTGGAGATGGACAGGCCGGCGTTGTTCACGACGAGGTCGATGCCACCGAACGCGAGCGACGCCGCCCGGATCGCCGCCGCCACCGCCGCCTCGTCGGTCACGTCGACGGTGACCGCGATAGCGGCATCGGATCCGCCGATCTCGGTCGCCACCGCGGTCGCACCGGGTGCGTCGCGGTCGGCGACGACGACGCAGGCGCCTTCGGCCGCCAACCGCAGGGCCGTGGCGCGGCCAATGCCCGATCCGCCGCCGGTCACGAACGCGATGCGGCCGGCTAGCGCCTTCGGCTTCGGCATCCGGGCGAGCTTCGCCTCTTCCAGCGCCCAATACTCGATGCGGAACTTCTCCGACTCGTCGATCGGCGCGTACGTCGAGACTGCCTCGGCGCCACGCATCACGTCGATGGCGTTGACGTAGAATTCGCCGGCCACCCGCGCGGTTTGCTTGTTCGCGCCGAACGAGAACATGCCCACGCCGGGCACGAGGACGATCGCCGGGTCGGCGCCGCGCATCCGTGGCGAGTCCGGCGTCGCGTGCCGCTGGTAGTAGGCCGCATACTCCTCGCGATAGGCGGCGTGCAGCTCGCGCAGCCGGGCGATCACGTCGTCGAGCGGTGCCGCGGCCGGCAGGTCGACGACGAGCGGCCGTACCTTCGTTCGCAGGAAGTGGTCCGGACAGGACGTGCCCAGCGCGGCCAGTCGCGGATGTTCGGCGTGGGCCAGGAAGTCGAGGACGACATCGGTGTCGGTGTAGTGGCCGAGCTGCGGCCGGTCGGTCGACGCGAGCCCGCGGATCACCGGAAACAGGGCGGCCGCTCGTTCGTGGCGCGCTGCTTCGGGGAGTGGCTGGTAGCCGTCGACCGTCGCCCCGAACGGCTCCGGGCGCCCGCGCCCGGCGATGAAGTCCGTCGCCGTACCGATGATCTCCAAAGAATTGGCCTCACACTCGGCGGACGTCGCACCCCAGGCCGTGATGCCGTGGCCGCCGAGAATGCAACCGATCGCCTGTTGGTGCGCCCGCTTGACCGCGGCGATGTCCAGACCGAGCTGGAAGCCGGGCCGCCGCCAGGGCACCCACACCACCCGGTCGCCGAAGCATTCTTTGGTCAACGCCTCACCATCGGTCGCGGTCGCCAACGCGATGCCGGAATCCGGATGCAGGTGATCCACGTGCGGCGCGTCGAGCAGACCGTGCATCGCGGTGTCGATCGACGGCGCCGCTCCCCCGCGCCCGTGCAGGCAGAAGTCGAAGGCGGCGACCATCTCGTCCTCGCGCTCCACGCCCGGGTAGACGTCGGCGAGCGCACGCAGCCGGTCCAGCCGGAGCACGGCCAGACCGGACTCGGTCAGCGTGCCGAGATCCCCGCCGGAACCCTTCACCCACATGAGCTCCACGTCGGCGCCGGTTACCGGATCGACGTCGACTCCCTTGGCCGACGTGTTGCCGCCGGCGTAGTTCGTGTTGCGTGGGTCAAAGCCCAGTCGGTTCGACCGCTCGATCAGCTCGCGCACGGTGTCGTTCATCGGTGTGTCATGCCCCCCAGCCGGCCTGCTGACCGCCCTTGCGCCCGGTCACGATCTTTTCGGCATAGCCCGACTTCCGGTACGCGGTCACCGGATCCGGGTTCAGGCCCTGCCCCTCGCGAAGCCCGGCCAGCAGCGGCCGCACATCCGTGTTGTAGGCGTCCATCAACACCGCGTTCGCGCCGAGCACATCGCCGTCGCGCTGCGCCGACGACAACGCGTCGCGGTCGACCAGCAGCGCCTTCGCCGTGGCCTCCTGCACATTCATCACCGACCGGATCTGGGCCGGAATCTTCGGCTCGATGTTGTGGCACTGGTCGAGCAGGAAGTTCACGCCGGCATCGGCCGCCAAGCCACCGGCGCGGACCACCTCGTACATGATGCGGAACAGCTGGAACGGGTCCGACGCCCCGACCATCAGATCGTCGTCGGCGTAGAACCGCGAATTGAAATCGAACGCGCCGAGCCGACGCTCCCGTAGCAGGAACGCGACGATGAATTCGATGTTCGTGCCAGGAGCGTGGTGGCCGGTGTCCACGCAGACCTTCGCCTTGTCGCCGAGCTGGATGCAGTGCGCGTACGAGGTGCCCCAGTCCGGCACGTCGGTGGTGTAGAACGACGGCTCGAACAGCTTGTACTCCAACAGCATCCGCTGATCCGGGCCGAGCCGCCGATAGACGGTCGCGAGCGACTCGGCCAGCCGGTCCTGCCGGCCCCGGATGTCGTCCTGGCCCGGATAATTCGTGCCGTCGGCAAACCACAGCTTCAGATCCCGCGACCCGGTCGCGTCCATGATGTCGACGCACTCCAGCAGGTGATCCACCGCCTTCCGCCGTACGGCCGGATCCGGATGACACACGCTGCCCAGCATGAAGTCGTTGTCCTGGAACGTGTTCGAATTGATGACACCGAGCCGGACGCCCTCATTGGCGGCATGCCGGGCCAGGTCGGCGAAGTCGGCGACGCGGTCCCACGGAATGTGCAGTGACACGGTCGGCGCCACGCCGGTGAACCGGTGCACCTGGGCTGCGTCGGACACCTTCTCGTACGGGTCCCGCGGCACGCCCGCCTGCGCGAACACCTTGAACCGCGTACCCGAGTTGCCGAACGCCCACGACGGCAGTTCGATCGCCTGCGTCCGCAGGACGGTCCGTATGGTGGTCTCGTCGATCATGGAATGCGTTCCCCATCGTCGTGGATGCGTTCGTGGCGGATGGTCATTCAGTCGAGGTGCAGGACCGGCGCCGGATTCAAACGTTTCACAGAACTCTAGGAAACGACTCGATCGAGCGTCAACACTGTGACGCCAACACGTTACATATTCTCGTCCCCGACTACGCAACCGCGCTGCTAGCGACATAGCGCGACGGCGATCCGGCTGGGGCGGCGGGCGATTGAGGCGTTTCAGAAGGAGGCGGCCGTGACGGGGGACGCGGACAGGTCGGCCGCGACGGCTCAGCGGCGTCGCACGTCGCACTGATGATCGAACGTGACTAAGCTTCGCGTTCGTGCCGCGCCCTGCTCGATGTCGCCGGATCTGCGAACCGTGACAGACTTCGGGTAGCCGAGGACAGGTCAGGTGCGTGCCAGCGCGCGCTGAGGACGCGCGGCACGCTTTCGTCGCGGGTGCGGTCGCGAACGCCGTGGGGGTACGGGGATGAAACTGCTGGTCACCGGCGGCGCCGGATACATCGGCAGCGTGGTGACGAGCCTGTTGCTGGCGGCCGGCCACGAGATCGTCGTGCTCGACGATCTGTCGACCGGGCAGGAAGCCGCGATCCCGCGCGGAGCGACCTTCGTCCGCGGTCGCGTGCACGAGGCGGCCGACGCGGTGCTCAATTCGTCGTTCGATGCGGTGCTGCACTTCGCCGCGTTCATCGCGGCCGGTGAGTCGGTCGCGAAGCCCGAGATCTACTGGGACAACAACCTCGTCGGCTCGTTGCGCCTGCTCGACGCGATGCGGCGGCACGGTGTGCGCCGACTCGTCTTCTCGTCGACCGCGAACGTCTACGGCGATCCGGACGAGGTGCCGATCCCGGAGACCGCACCGACCCGACCTCCGAACCCGTACGCGGGATCGAAGCTCGCCGTCGACCACGCGCTCGACGGGGAATCGGCGGCCTACGGCCTGGCCGCGGTGTCGCTGCGTTACTTCAACGTCGCCGGCGCGCACCGCATTGGCACGCGTAGCGCCAACACGACGCTGATCGGCGAGCGCCACGATCCAGAGACACACCTGATCCCCATCGCGCTGGACGTCGCCGCCGGCCGCCGGCCGAGCCTGCAGCTCTACGGCACCGACTACCCGACGTTCGACGGCACATGCGTCCGGGACTACATCCACGTGACCGACCTCGCCGAGGCACATCTTCGGGCATTGGCCGCGATGGACGCGGGCACGCATCGCGTCTACAACCTCGGCAACGGGCATGGTTTCTCCAACCGTGAGGTCATCGACGTCGTCCGCGCGGTCACCGGCCGGCCGGTTCCGGTCGAACTCGCACCGCGCCGGGCCGGCGATCCGGCCGAACTCGTCGCGTCGTCCGAGCGCGCACAGACCGAGCTCGGCTGGGTGCCGGCCAAGCAGGACCTGGCCGATATCGTTGGCGACGCCTGGGAGTTCTACCAGCATGTCCACTGACGCTCGGGCGGCGACGTGGCGGCCCGGCACACGGGGCGCTTGGCGCGCGCCCGGCCGCGTCAACCTGATCGGCGAGCACACCGATTACAACGACGGCTTCGTGCTGCCGTTCGCGCTCGCCCAGGCGACAACGGTCACGGCCGCGGTCATCGACGGCGGATCACGGTGGACGGTGCGCAGCTCGGCGGCGGCGGAAGCGGTCACGATCACGGCCGAGGACCTCGTCCCCGGGCGGGTCGGCGGATGGGCCGGCTACGTCGCCGGCATCGTCTGGGCGTTGCGCGACGCCGGATTCGGTGTGCCGGCCGTGGATCTGTCACTGACCTCGGACGTGCCGGTCGGGGCCGGACTGTCGTCATCGGCGGCGATCGAATGTGCCGTGCTCACCGCGCTGTGCGACCTCGGTGCGCTCGACCTGCCGATCGACGACCGGCCACGGCTCGCGCAGCGCGCGGAGAACACGTACGTCGGGATGCCCTGCGGGATCATGGACCAGGCCGCGGCGACACTGTGCCGGGCTGGTCACGCACTCTTCCTTGACTGCCGCTCACTCGCCGCCCAACACATTCGCTTCGACCTCGCCGGTACGGGGCTCGCGATGCTTGTCGTCGATACGCGCGCGCCGCATCGGCTCGTGGACGGCGAATACGCCGCACGGCGGGCGAGCTGCGAACGGGCCGCCACGCTGCTCGACGTACCGGCCTTGCGCGACGTCACCGACCTCGATGCCGCGCTGGCGGCGTTGCCGGACGACGAACTGCGCCGCCGGACCCGGCACGTGGTCACCGAGAATGCGCGCGTCCTCGCGACCGTCGACCTGATGCGCGACGGTCGGGTGCGCGACATCGGCCCGTTGTTGACCGCGTCCCACGCGTCGATGCGTGACGACTACGAGATCACCGTGCCGGAGGTCGACGTCGCCGTCGACACCGCATTGTCGGCCGGGGCATACGGTGCGCGCATGACCGGAGGTGGGTTCGGCGGCTGCGTACTCGCGCTCGTCGACCGGGACGCGACCGAGGCGGTGGCCACCGCCGTCACCGATGCGTTCGCGCGACCCGGATTCTCGCCACCGGCGTCGTTCGTGGCCGTGCCGTCCGACGGCGCCATGCGGATCGGCTGAGCGTGGGCGATCGGGCTCCGCGGCCGCTCAGATCGCTAGGGAACGAAGGCGCTGCGCGGCCTGTTCGGGCGCGATGTCGTTGGCGAAGACGTCCATGCCCGCCTCCGAACCGGCGAGGTATTTGAGCTTGCCCGAGCTGCGGCGGTTGGTGAACAGTTCGAGGTGGAGCGCGAAGTCGCGGCCGCCGTCATGGGACGGCGCCTGGTGCCACGCCGCGATGTAGGGCGCCGGCGTGTCGAAGAGCTGGTCGAAGCGCCGCAGCAGATCCAGGTAGATCGCCGGGAACGCGTCGCATTCGTTCTCGTCGAGTCCAGTGAGATCGGTGTGCCGCCGCTTCGGATAGACGTGGACCTCGTAGGGCCAGCGGGCGGCGTACGGCACGAAGGCCAGCCAGTGCGCATTCTGCGCGACGATCCGGGAACCGTCGGCCCGCTCGGCCGCCAGCATGTCGTCGAAGACGTTTCGCCCGAACTGGCGGCGGTAGGACGTGGTCATGTCGAGCATCCGGTTCGTACGCGGCGTCGCGAACGGGTAGGCATAGATCTGCCCATGCGGGTGCGTCTGCGTGACGCCGATCTCGGGTCCCCGGTTCTCGAAGCAGAACACCTGCTCGATGCCCGGATCGCGGCCCAGTTCCCGGGTCCGGTCGATCCACACGTCGAGGACCAGACGAGCCTGGTCGTCCCGCAGGTCGGCGAAGGACAGATCGTGGTCGCTGGAGAAACAGATCACCTCGCACCGGCCTTCGCCGGCGATCGATCGCAGTATCGATGACGACGGCCGCGTCGGATGGGCCGCACCCGCCAACCGCGCGGCCGGCACGCTCGCTAGCGCCCCCACCGACAACGTGTCGGCGCCATTGGACGCCGGCACCGCTGCCGGTGCAACAGTGGCGGTCAGTGCCGGGAACCGGTTCTCGAACACGACGACGTCGTACTCCGGCGCCGGCACCTCAGTCAGGTAGCCGTTCCGACTCGGACACAGTGGACAGTCGGTCGCCGACGGCTGGAACGACCGGTCCTGCCGGTGGCTCGCGATGATGACCCACTCGCCGGTCAGCGGGTCAAAGCGCGCACGGGAGGACGACGTCTGTTTCGGCAGCGGACGCAGATCCGGGTAATCACCCCGGCGCGTTGGCGACCGGTCGAAGTAGATGAGCTCACGGCCGTCGGCGAGGCGCGTGCTGGTCTTCTGCATCAGGGCAGCGATCGTGACGGGCTAGGTGCGCCGATAGCATCGCGGCGGGAGGGAGGCAACGCCGGCGGTGTACACAGTCACGAGTTGAACATGACGCAACGTTTTCCGTCAAACGTCGTCAAGATCGATCACAAACCCACATGACGACCGCGGCCGTCCAGGCTCCGAACCCGTTTGCCTCCGCACGACCGTTCCACCGCTACGGCTGACGTGGGCCTGGCGTCGGCCTGGCGTGGGCCCCGGCGTGGCCTGGCGTAGGCCGCGAGGTCGGATCGAGACGTGGTGGCACGGACGTGACGATAATGGGCGGCATGCGAGACCACGGTTCCGGTGCGAGCAACCGGAGTCCGCGCATCGTCATCGTCGGCGCCGGCTTCGGCGGCATCGCGGCGGCGGCGTTGCTCCGCCGGGCCGGCTTCGCCGACGTCACGGTGCTGGAGAAGGCCGATCGGGTGGGCGGTGTGTGGCGGGACAACACCTATCCGGGCTGCGCCTGCGACATTCCGGCACCGCTCTACTCGTACTCGTTCGCGCCGAACCCGGACTGGTCACGCCGCTTCCCGCCGCGTTCGGAGATCCTCGCCTACCTCGAACGTTGCGTCGCGGAGTTGGGTCTCGCGGGCGCGATCCGGTTCGGCGTCACGGTCACGGAGGCGCGCTGGACCGGCTCGCACTGGGAGGTCACGTACGCGGACGGTACGGTCCTCGCCGCCGACCTGCTGATCCCGGCGATGGGACAGCTGTCCCGCCCGGCCGTACCCGATCTGCCCGGTGCCGACACGTTCACCGGGCCGCGCATGCACACCGCCCGCTGGGATCCCGACCTCGACGTCGCGGGTCGCCGCGTCGGCGTCATCGGCACCGGTGCGAGCGCGATCCAGCTCGTACCGGCGATCGCTGGCGCCGCTGCGCACGTGACGGTCTTCCAGCGCACGCCGCCATGGCTCCTACCCAAGC
>DATCXD010000331.1:0-4311 GCA_036566005.1 Micromonosporaceae bacterium
GCACCGCAGCCCGCGGAATTGTACGGAACTTGGCCGCTAGATCGCGCGATCGGCACCCAAGTTCCGTACAACTGCGACGGCCCCAGCCGACCGCCGCTTGCGTTCGCGACACGACACGCCGGTCGGCCGGTTATCCCGAGCCGGTGGCGCACACGATTACGGCGCTGTGCACGACGCTGGCCGTAAGTCTTCGATGCCGGATGTTCCGCGCCCGACGGGCCCGACTAGAGCAGGCGAACGACGGTTGCCGCTTCGGCCGGCAATCGGACCGAGGTAGAGCCCGTGTTCGCGTCGCCTGACGTGGCGTAGAGAGTTTGGACGCCATCGCCGGGCACGTCGATAGTCACCGGTTCGGAGCCGAAGTTGGCCACGACGAGGCAGCGGCCGCGACCGATCACAACGTGGTGCTCGCCGTACGCGACGTCGACCCGATCCAGGCGTGGATCGGACAGGTCGGGATGGCGCCGCCGTAGCGCGATCAGTTCCCGATATGCCATGAGCATCTCGGCGTGTTCGCGCAGTTCCAGTTCCTCCCAGTCCAGCTTCGACCGGATGAATGTCGCCGGATCCTGCGGATCGGGTACCTCCTCGGCTCGCCACCCGTGCCGCGCGAACTCACCCCGCCGACCGTTGGCGACCGCGGCACCCAACTCGGGCTCCGGGTGGCTGGTGAAGTATTGCCACGGCGTACTCGCCGCCCACTCATCGCCCATGAACAGCATCGGCGTGAACGGCGATGTGAACAACAAAACGGCCGCAACGCGCAACAGCGCCGGAGACAGCGTTGCGGTCAGCCGGTCGCCATCCGCGCGATTGCCTATCTGGTCGTGGTTCTGCAGGTACGCGATGAAGCGGTAGCCGGGGGTCGTGGCGCGATCGACCGGCCGCCCGTGGCGCCGCTCACGGAACGTCGAGTACGTGCCGTTGTGGAAGAACGCCTCCTGCCACACCTTGGCCAGGCCGGAGATCTCGCCGAAGTCTTCGTAATACCCCTGCCGCTCGCCGGTCAGCAATGCGTGCAACGAATGGTGGATGTCGTCGTCCCACTGCGCCGCGAGGCCATAGCCGTGCGCGTCGCGCGATCTGACGAGCCGCGCATCGTTGAGGTCCGACTCGGCGATCAACGTGAGCGGCCGGCTCAGATGCGTGGCGAGTACGTCCACTTCGGCGGCCATCTGTTCGAGCACATGCGTGGCGCTCTGATCCACCAACGCGTGTACGGCATCGAGCCGCAGCCCGTCCGCGTGGTAGTCCCGCAGCCACGCCAGCGCGCTGTCGATGACGTAACGCCGCACCCCATCCGACAACTCGCCGTCCAGGTTCAGCGACTGGCCCCAACTGGTCGCGCCGGACGACAGCACGGGAGCGAACATCGACGCATACGCCCCGGACGGTCCAAAGTGGTTGTAGACGGCGTCGATCAGTACGGCGAGCCCACGAGCGTGGCACGCGTCGACGAACTGCTTCAGCCCATCCGGGCCGCCGTACGGTTCGTGCGGTGCGTACCAGCAGACCCCGTCGTACCCCCAGCCGTGGTCGCCGTTGAAGGCGTTGACCGGCAACAGTTCGACGAAGTCGACACCGAGATCGGCGAGGTAGTCGAGCCGGCCGATCGCCGCCTCGAAAGTGCCCTCCGGCGTGAACGTGCCGATGTGCAACTCGTAGATGACCGCACCGGCCAGCGCGCGCCCGGTCCAGGCGTGATCGGTCCAGCGGAACTCGTCGTGGTCGTAGACCCGGCTCGGTTCATGGACACCGCCCGGCTGCCATCGCGATCGCGGGTCGGGATAGCCCTGGTCGTCATCGTCGATGAGGAACGCGTAGTCGGTGCCCGCTGTCGCACCGGCAACGTCCACGCGCCACCAGCCGTCGTCCGAACGCTCCATGGCAACAACATCCGAGCCCGAACCCAGCCGCAGCCGGATCCGGTCACGCTCGGGCGCCCACACGCCGAAGCCGGTCATGGCCCAGCTCCGCGACCCGGTTCCTCATCCCGCACCAATAGAGCGACCGGAAGTGACTCGAAGAGGGCCGACACGGCTAGCGTTGGGCCGTCGAGCAACGCACCGGTCAGCACATCCCGCCATTGGCCGTCCGGCACGGTGACCGCGTCGGCATCGGTCCAACCGCCCGACTCGGCCAACGCAACCGGACGGCGGGTCACGACCGTCACCGCGCCGCCGCGGTCGTAACCGAAGACATTCCCGGCGTGCGGTCCGTCCGCGACCAGTGGAAGGTAGTCGCCGAACAGGTCCGGGCGATCGCGCCGCAGCCGCAGCGCACGACTCGTCACGAGCAGTTTGGCCCCGCCGGATGGGTCCAGGCCCGGAATCCAGCCGTCATCGAGGCGCGCCAACAACGTCGCGCGGGCACCGAAGTCGACCGGTCGCCGGTTGTCCGGGTCCACGAGCGAGTTGTCCCACACCTCGGTCCCCTGATACGTATCCGGCACGCCCGGCATCGTGAGCTGCACCAGCTTCTGCCCGACCGCGTTGCTCCATCCGGGGACGGTGATGCCGGCGACGAATGCCTCGATCGACGATCGCAGCGCACCGTACATCGCGTCCACCATGCCATGCGTCGCCCGCTCGAACGCTTCATCGGGCCGGGCCCATGTCGTGTGCGTTGACGCCTCGCGGGCGGCCTTCATCGCGTAGGCGTGCAGGCGTTCCGGCTCGATCGGCCACGCGCCGACGGCGGATTGCCAGAGCAGCGCCGCGAGATCCGGATCGTCGAGCGGGGCGATCGCCGTCCATTCGGACACCGCCGCCTGCCAGCGCGGACCGATCTCCGATAGCACGGCGAGTCGGGCGCGGACGTCCTCGCCGCGCTTGGTGTCGTGTGTCGAAAGCGTCGTCATGCCGTGCGGCCACTCCCGCAATCGTCGCATCGCGGCCGCGTGGAACTCCTCCGGCGGGACACCGAACTGGTCGGGTGCGCCGCCGACCTCGTTCAGAGCGACGAAGCGTGTCCACCGGTAGTAGGCGGTGTCCTCGACGCCCTTGGCCATGACGGCGCCGCTGTACTGCTGGAACCGTTGCGCCAGCTCGGTGTGCGGATCGGTGATGGCCGGCGTGACCACGGTCACCGCCTCCGGGAACGTCGCGGCGGCCTCCTCGATCGCCTCGTCGAGATGCTCGCGCCCATTCGGCAGATAGGTCCGGTAGACGTCGAGGTGGATGGCGATTCTGGCGATGGCCGCCCGAGCCTCCGGATGCTTCGGCGCCAGGTTGGCCAGACGGCTCAGCTCCGCTGCCAGCAGCGTCACCGCCGCCTCACGCTTGGCGTCGAGGGCGGCATCGAAGAAACGGGTACGAGCCGGGAAATGCTTGACACCAGCCGGATCGATGAACAGGCCGCATACCTCGCGCAACGCGTCATACCCGGTGCTTCCCGCGACCGGCCAGTCGTCGGGCATGTCCTCGCCGTACTCGAGAATCTTTTCGACCGCGAGCCAGGCGTCGGGTGCCGCGCACCGCAGCCGCCGCAGGTATGCACCCGGATCGCGCAAGCCGTCCGGATGGTCGACGCGGATGCCGTCGACGAGCCCGGCCTGCACCCAGCGCAGGATTTCGACGTGCGTCTGCGCGAACACGTCCGGATCCTCGACGCGTAGGCCAGCGAGATCCGACACCGCGAAGAAGCGGCGGTACGTCAGCTCGGTGTTCGCGCGGCGCCAGTTGACCAGCCGGTAGTGCTGCCGCATGTGGACCTCGGCCGGCGACCCGTCGTCGGTGCCCGGCGCGATCGGGTATCGGTGCTCGAAGTAGCGCAGTTCCGGTCCGTCGGGGGCGTCGCGATCGACGACGACATCGTCGAGCGAGTCGTCGCTGAGCACCGGAACGAGTAGCGGGCCGGGCGACCAGTCGATGTCGAACCACGGCGCGTACGGCGAGTCCGGACCGTCCCGCAGCACCGACCACCAGGCCGGGTTCGTTTGCGGGCGGGCCACGCCGAGGTGGTTGGGCACGATGTCGACGACAAGACCGAGGCCGGCGGATCGCAGCGCGGCGACCAGTCGATCGAGCGCTTCGGCCCCACCGAGCTCCGGATTCACCCGGGTCGGATCGACCACGTCGTAGCCGTGCGCCGACCCGGGCGTCGCGGCGAGCAGCGGAGCGCTGTAGAAATGCGTAACCCCAAGGCTTGCGAGGTACGGCGCCAACTCCGCGGCCGCGTCGAGGTCGAAGACCGGCCGGACCTGCACGCGGTACGTCGAGACCGGCACAGTCGAGGTGGCAGCCAACGCCGGCGGTGCCGTTCCCGGCGCCGCCGCGCGGGGCGTCGCCGGAGCGTCGCCCGCGGCGGACG
>DATCXD010000344.1:0-2163 GCA_036566005.1 Micromonosporaceae bacterium
CCGCCGCCACCTCGGCATCGTCGAGTCGGCGCCAGCGCGCCACCACATCGCCCGGGATGTAGGAGAAGACGTCACGGTCGAGATTGTCCCGGCCGAGGTATCGAGGGCAGCCGTGGAAGCCGGCATCGTGCATATGGCCGAGCAGTTCGGCGACGAACGTCGATTCCGGCGACCTCGGACGGCGTACGGTGTCGCCGATTCGCACCACGCCGGCCGTCCACCGGCCCCCGGGGAGCGGTGTCTCGGCACCGGCCGGGTCGATCACGGTCACGTCGGCCACCGTACCGATGGATGGGTGTCGCGCGCGTGTGCCGAGCCGCCCCACCGACGCCGCCGCCCCTGGATCGGGTCTGACTTCCATGGTCTTGTCGGCGAACCGAAACGGTGTAATGTTGTAATCGTGTAATTGGCCGAGGGAATGAGCGAGCGGCCGCGAGAACTCAGCACGAGGAAGGGACCGATCATGATGCTCAAACACGCAGGCCGGAGCGAATCCGTACCGGTCGACGACGCGCCGGCCTGGATTGCCGGGCTTTTGCCGGACGACCTGTTCAGCGGGCCGGTGGAGGTCGTGATCGACCGCGACGAGATCCTCGTCGTCGGCCCATTGACGGCCCCGACCCTCGCCGATGACGCGTCGGCGGCGGACGTCGCGACGGCCGAGGCCGGCCGGATCAGCGGCTTCCGCGAGCGCACCCGCGACGAGCGGATCCACATCGCACGCCAGATCGAGCATCGCTACCAGCGGAAGATGGCCTGGGGAGCCACCTGCGGCGGCACCCGAGCGCTGTTCAGCACGATTTCGGCTCCGGTGATGACGCGGCTGCGGCAGCCCGAGCGACAGGTGCTCGACACCCTGGTCGACGCCGGGGTCGCACGCTCCCGGTCGGAGGCGCTCGCCTGGTGCGTACGGCTGGTCAGCGAGCACGCCGATGCTTGGCTCACCGAGTTGCGCACGGCCATGGAGACGGTGGGCGAGCTCCGGCAGCGGGGTCCGGAGATCTCCTAGCGGCGCGTTCGATGCTCGCCCACCTACCGGTCGACAAGTGAACCGTGGGTTGGCGGCCATCCATCCGCGGCCGGCGTGAGCCTGGCATAAGGTGGGGCGTATGACTCAGAGCAAGCCAAACGTCGAGGTGCCCGCCGGAGACCCGCCGACCGAACTGGTCGTCGACGACCTGATCGTCGGGGAGGGTCCCGAGGCAACCCCGGGTCAGCAGGTCAGCGTTCACTACGTCGGCGTGGCGCACTCCAATGGCAAGGAGTTCGACTCGTCATACAGCCGCAACACACCGTTCAGCTTCGGCCTCGGGACCGGCCAGGTGATCCAGGGCTGGGACAAGGGTGTCGCGGGCATGCGCGTGGGCGGCCGCCGGCAACTCACGATCCCGGCGAACATGGCCTACGGCGACCGCGGCGCCGGCGGCGTCATCAAACCCGGCGAAACACTGGTCTTCGTGGTGGATCTGCTCGGCGTGCGCTGACCGGACCACACGTACCGGACAACAACCTTTCCGGACCGACAAGGACAACGCGAAGCCCGTCGCCGATCACCGGCGGCGGGCTTTGTGCCACTTGCTGTGCGCCGCCGGTTTCGTGATCCAAGACGCTGGGTACCCCTGCTAGCGTGGGCGGTCACGACCGCCGCCGCGTGAGTTTGCGAGGTCCCCATGCCGGCCACCAAGGACTCGACCACCCCCGCTGAGCCGAAGACATCGTTCACCCGCTTCCGCCGCACGGCGATCTGGGTCGGTGCGGTATGCGCGGTCGGCGCGATCATCGCGATCTACTTCGGTGTCAAGAGCCCGAGCGTGCCGGTCGGGCCGCCGCGGGTCGCCGCCCAAAACTTCTTCAACGACCTTAAAACCAAGAACTTCCATGACGCGTACGGGTCGCTGTGCTCGATCACCAAGCAGTCGTTCACCGAGGACCAGTTCGTCTCCGGGCAGCAGAGTCTGTCCACGATCGACTCGTACACGATCACGAAGGTCGACACGCAACGGGTCAACGGTTCGCCGGCGGCTACCGTCATCGTCGACTTCACCCGGGCCGGTGGCACGATCGAGCACCACAACGTGCCAATGGTGCAGGACGGCAGCCAGTGGCTGATCTGCGGCGAGCCCTACTGAGGCTCGCGTCCGACTGACCGACCAGATCCGGCGG
>DATCXD010000359.1:0-2491 GCA_036566005.1 Micromonosporaceae bacterium
CGGGTCGCAATCCTCGATACCGCGGCGGTCGTCGGCGGGACCGCAGCGGGCGCCGGCGGCGGGACCTGCATCGCGGGCTCGGCGTTGCAGGCGCGACTTGGCATCGAGGACTCGATCGACGCCGCACTTGAGGACTGGATCGCCTGGGGCGGCGACACCGTCGACGTCGTCTGGGCGGAGCGCTACCTGCGCGCCAGCGCGCCGCTCCTCTTCGACGACCTCGCCGAGGCCGGCGTGCGCTGGGTCGGAGTCGACCCGCACGAGGGAAATCGCGTGCCGCGGTGGCATCGGCCGGAGGGCGGCGGGAAGCGCGTCATGGCCGTGCTTGAGGCGCGTGCGCGGGCGCTGCCCGGCATCGCCTGGCGGCTCGAGCACCGCGTGTTGGACCTCGTCCGGGCCGGTGGGCGGATCACCGGCGTGCGGGCGGTGCACGCCGGCCGGACGATCGAGCTGTCCGCACCGGTCGTCGTCGTCGCCAGCGGCGGCTTCAACAACGACGCCGAACTGGTGGCCAAGCACGCCGTGCAGGCCAGCTCGGCGGAGCGCGTGCTCCTCGGAGGCGGGCTCGGCGCGCTCGGAGAGGGCCACCGGATGCTCCAGGATGTCGGCGCGCAATTCACGGAGCTCGACGCGGTGTGGATGTACCCCTATGCGACGCCCGACTACCGGCGTGAGGCAAGCGGCCGTGGCCTCGCGATCCGCGGGGTCGAGGGCGAGATCTGGGTCAACGACGACGGCGCCCGATTCCACGACGAGCACTCACGCGGCGGGGCAACCGGGACAACGGCGCTGCTTGAGCAGGCGAACGGCCGCGGCTGGTCGGTGTTCGACGCCAGGATCGCCTCACGGATGATCATCGCCGATCCCGAATACACCGACGGGAGCACACCGATCCGCGAGCGCGTCACCGCATTCCTCCGCAACTCGCCGTACGTCCGGTCCGCCTCGACTCCGGTCGAGTTGGCGGCGCGGATGGGCGTCGACCGGACGCGGCTGCAAGCCGCGATCGGCGACATGAACGCGGCGATCGCCATCGGTCTCGACCGGGATCCCGAGTTTCACAAACCGCTCGCCGGCCTTTCCGGCCTTGAGGCGGCGCCGTTCTACGCCGTGCGGCTGTACCCGATGGCCCGGAAGAACCTCGGCGGCGTGCGCACCGACCTCGAGGGCCAGGTCCTTGACGCCGAGGGTAACCCGATCCCCGGCCTCTTCGCCGCCGGTGAGGTTGCCGGGATGGCAGGGGGGCGGATCAACGGGCGGGCAGCGCTGGAAGGCACAGCCTTCGGCCCGAGCCTATTCAGCGGCATCGTCGCGGGGTACGCCGTCACCGACAGGCCGGCGCTGCCGCCCCGTCGCCTCACCAGGAATGCTGACCATGAATAATCGAGCAAGAGCGAGTAATGAGGGAGCGCCTCGTGAGAGTTACGGTGGATCCGTGAATCGGCGCGGTGTCGCCATGATGTCGACCTCCCACGTGATCAACGACCTGTATGTGGGCATCGTTCCCGCGATGCTTCCCTTCTTCGTTTCCGAGCGAAACTACAGCTATGCCGCGGTTGCCGGGCTGACCCTTGCCGCAACGGTGCTGTCTTCGGTCGTCCAACCCGCATTCGGAGTGTGGACCGATCGCAAGCCGCGACGGTGGCTCATACCCGCGGGCATGGTCACGGCCGCCGTCGGCGTCGGATTGGCCGGGCTGTTCTCCAGCTACGTGGCCACGTTCCTGATGATCGCTGTTTCCGGGCTCGGCATCGCGGCATTCCACCCCTCCGCGGCCAGTGCCGCCAGGCGCGCAGCCGGAGCTAGCAATCGCGGGATGAGCATTTTCACCGTTGGTGGAAACGTGGGGTTCACGGTCGGGGCCCTCATCGCGACGCCGGTCCTGCTCTCAATGGGGCTCAAAGGCACGGTCCTGTTGATCCTGCCGGCTGTGGTGATGGCGCTGATACTGGTGCGACGACTCGGTCCGGTGCTGGATGGTCCGGTTGGCAACCGGCATGAGGTCACCGTGCCGAGCGGCAAAGACAACTGGCCGGACTTCCTGAGGCTGACGTCAGTCGTGGTAGTGCGTTCCATCATGTCGTTCGGATTGATGTCGTTTCTCGCGCTCTACTTCATCCATGGCCTCGGCACCTCGGAGCTCGTCGGAGGGGTCGCGCTCACCGTTTTCCTCGCGGCGGGCGCGACAGGAACACTATTGGGCGGCTGGCTGGCCGATCGCTTCGGGCCCATGATCTCTGTTCGATACGGATTGGCGTTCACTGTCCCGATGATGATCGGGTTCGTGTTGGCCACCGAGTGGCACGTCGCGTTGATCTTCGTTGCGCTGACGGGGCTCGCCGTGTCGGTGCCGTTCAGCGTCTTCGTTGTCCTGGGTCAGGACTACCTGCCCAACCGGATCGGCACAGCCAGCGGTGTCACCGTCGGCCTCACGGTGACGATCGGCGGGTTGTTCAACCCGATTCTCGGCGCGATCGCCGACAGCACAAGC
>DATCXD010000364.1:0-9184 GCA_036566005.1 Micromonosporaceae bacterium
CAGCCACGCCGCCGCTCGCCGGACCGTACGCATCCCGACGTCCCGGCTGCGCGCGCACGTCTGCCAGCCGAGGTCACGCGCGCCGATCGTGCCGGCGTCGACCACCGTGAGCCGGTCGACCCCGAGCCCGCAGAGCTGGGCAGCCGCGGTCATGTTCACGCCGCCGAGGCCGAGCAGCAGCACGTGGGCCGCCCGCAGCCGCTCCAGCATGTCCTCGCGACCGAGTGCCAGGGTCGCGTACGGGTCGAAGAACGCCAGGTTGTCGGCGTACCGGTCGCGGGTGTCGGCACCGATGCGTCCAGTGCGTTCGTCGTCGATGAGCAGGCGGTGCCGATCGAGAACGTCGACGACCCGGTCCACGGCCGCCATCGGCACTCCGACCACCTCGGCCAACTCCGGCGGCGTACGGCTGCCCTTGCACAACAGGTCCAGCAGCAACTCGACCATCCCGTCGGGATCGTCGAGACGCAGCTGTTCCTGAGCATCCCGGACGAGCCTCAGTTCGGCCCCGCTGCGCTCCCAGAACACATCCTTCAACCTCGGCCGCATGACGCCTCCCTGACGATGACGCCTGACGATGACGCCCAGGCGACGGGCGGCGCCCCACGCCGGCTGCACACGAGACCGATCCCCCAAGTGCCGAGCCCGATGCTCACCGGCATGGAACGACGCGCACCCGCCCGTCCCCGGACCCTGCGCATCTCCATGCTGCGGCCCGGCGCTTACGGTCGGCTTACGCCGCTGCGGAGACCGGCCGGGAGGGCACCGTGCTCGTACCGACCGATCCCATAGCCCATCTCGGTCGCCGGGTCTCTAACGAATGCGCCACAGTCGGATATGGACTCGGCAACACCCTCTGAGCAGCAGCGTCGCCGCGTGTTAGCGTCGGGCACCTGAGGCCGAATCGGGGTGGCGGCTGCGTGGACGAGCCAACGATCCGTATCCTCGGCCCGCTCGATGTCCGGCGCGACGGCAAACCGCTTGAGCTGGGCCAACGCCGCCAACGCCTGATGCTCGGCGTGCTTGCACTGTGGGCCGGCCAGCCCGTACGGCTCGGACGGTTGAGCCAAATCGCCTGGTTCGGAGCCGACCCGCCGCCGAGTGCGCGCAACGGCATCCAGGTCGGGATCAGCCGCCTGCGGACCGCGCTCGGCACGGTGGCCCGCATCACCACCGTCGGCGACGCGTACCGGCTGGACGTGCCACGCGATCGCGTGGACGTGTTCCGGTTCCGTACCCACGTCGCCGCCGCACGTGACCGGTCCGGGCGGGCACGGGCGCGGGCGTTGCGCGACGCCGAGCGGCTCTGGCGCGGCCCGGTCCTCGCGGCCGAGCTTCCGGACGAGGCACGCGAGTGGCTGTGTGCCGGGCTGGACGAGGAGCGCATCGCGGCGATCGAAGAACGCATCGCGGTCGAGCTCGACCTCGGCCATCATCGCGAACTCGTCGGCGAGCTCACCGACCTCGTCGCCGCGATGCCGACCCGGGAGCGGTTGGTCGCGCAGCTCATGCTCGCGCTCTACCGCGATGGACAGGCGGCGAAGGCGTTAGAGGTCGGCGCGCTCGCCAAGGCCGCCCTCGCCGAAGAGCTCGGCATCGACGCCGGGCCCGAGGTGCGGGGCATGGAGATCGCCATCCTGCGACAGGCACCCGAGCTGGATGCTCCGTCGCCCCGCGTCGAGGTCGCGCCGATCGTCGCGCCGGCTCAACTGCCGCTCGACGCGGCCGCGTTCATCGGACGCCAGGCCGAGCTCGACGCGCTCGATCGCATGCTCGTGGCGGACAGTCAGCCGGATCTGGCCAACGCGCGCATCGCGGTGATCGCCGGCACCGCCGGCGTGGGCAAGACCGCGCTCGCGGTGCGATGGGCACACGACGTCCGCGAGCGCTTCCCGGACGGGCAGCTCTTCACGGACATGCGCGGGTACGCCGCCGGCACGCCCACGCGGCCGGCGGACGCGCTGGCCCGGTTCCTACGGGCGCTCGGCGTGCCCGGTGAGCGCGTGCCGAGCAACATCGACGACGCGACGGCCGCCTATCGCAGCCTGCTCGCCGACCGGCGCGTGCTGATCGTGCTGGACAACGTGGCCGATGCGGGCCAGGTCAGGCCGCTGTTGCCGGGCGGGCCAGGCTGCGCGGTGGTCGTCACCTGCCGTCAACGACTCGATGGCCTGGTCGCCCACGACGGCGCGCGCCACCTCGGCCTGTCGGTACTCTCCGGCACCGAAGCGCGCGTGCTGCTCGATCGGGCACTCGGCGCCGATCGGGTATCGGCCGAGCCGCACGCGGCCACCCAGCTCGCCGAACTCTGCGCCTACCTGCCGCTCGCGCTGCGTGTCGCGGCGGCGACGTTGGCCGGCACTCCCCGGCGGTCGATCGCCGACTACGTGGACACGCTCCGCGGCGGCGATCGGCTCGCGACGCTCGCCATCGACGGTGATCCGCGCAGTGCTGTACGGTCCGCGTTCGACCTGTCGTACGCGGAACTCGATGTGGACGCCCGCCAGATGTTCCGGCTCCTCGGCGTGGCGCCGGGCGCGGACGTGACGACGCCGGCGGCGGCGACGCTCGCCGACTGTCCGCCCGAGGACGCCGAGTCGTTGCTGCGTCGGCTGGTCACCGCGCATCTCGTCGACGAGGTCGCGCCCGACCGGTTCGCGTTGCACGATCTGCTGCGGCTCTATGCCGCCGAGCGGGCGGAGGTCGAGGACGACACCGCGAGCGCGCTCGACCGCCTGATCACCTGGTACGTGCACAGCGCGCGAACGGCCGGCCGGCTGGTTTACCCGCACATCGTGCGGCTCGAGGGGCACGACGCGGCCGTGCCGTTGCCGGCCGTCCCGGTCGCGTACGCAACCGACCTGCACGCCGCGACGTGGCTCGACGCGGAGCGGTCGAATCTCGTCGCGGTTGCCGAATTCGCCGCGCAGAGGGGCCGCGACCGGCTGTCATGGCTGCTCGCGGACGCGTTGCGCGGCTATTTCTGGTACAACCGCCGCGGTGCCGAATGGTTGCCGATGGCGGAAACCGGTCTGGCCGCGGCGATCCGGGGCCGCGACGAGCGGGCCGAGACCGCGATGCGGCTGAACCTGGCGGCGGCCAACCATTGCCTCGCACGGCGACCGGCCGCGATCGAGCAGTACACGACGGCCAAGGCGATCGCACGACGGGTCGGCTGGATCGAAGCGGAAGAAGCGATCCTCACCAATCTCGGCATCGCCTACGCGGACGGTGCCGACCTAGGTGCGGCCGTCGACTCGTACCGCCTCGCCCTGTCACTGGCACGCAGCCGCCGCCGGCAAGCGATCACCCTCGTCAACCTCGGCAGCACGCTGCACCAGATGGGTCGCCTGCACGATGCCGTACGCCAGCACGCCGCCGCGCTCGACCTCGCCCGGCACGCGAACTTCGCGGGCGGCGAGGCCAGCGCGCTGCAGTACCTCGGGTACAGCGAGCACGCACTGGGCGACCTGCCGCGCGCGCTCGACCACCTCACGATGGCGTTGTGGGTGCACCGCCGCACCGGCAACCGGCATCAAGAAGCACAGACACTGATGGACCTCGCCGCCGTCTACCTCGACGAAGACCGTCTCGCCGACGCGGAGTCGTTCGTGGAGCGCTCGCTCGCCCTGTGCCGGGAACGGTCCGACCTGCAAACGCAGTCGTACGTCCTGTCGACCCGAGGACGGGTCCGTCTGGCGCTCGGGCAGGTGGACGATGCGATCGCCGATCATCTCGCCGCGTTCGACGCCGCCCGACAAGCCCGGGCACTTTACGTGGAAACGGTGGCGATGGTCGGTCTGGCCAACGCGACCCGGTTCACCGGTCGGCACGGCGTGGCGCTCGCGCATGCCAGGTCCGCGCTGTCGGATGCGGAGCGGGCCGGGTACCGTACGCTCGCCGGCGAGGCGCTGACCGTCGCGGCCGCCGCACGGACCCAGATGAACGACGTCGACGGCGCCATCGAGGATGCCGAACACGCGCTGATCCTGCTGCGTCACAGCGGTTACCGGTTGGCCGAGGCGCGGGCCCTCCGGGTGCTGGCCGCCGCGATCCGCGACGATCATCCGGTCGAGGCCGACCGCTACGAACGGCTCGCCGACAACATCGTCGCCAGCGCGCGCCAGCGATGCACGAAACAACGCCGCGGCGGGCACCGATCCGGTGTCCGCCGCAGCGATTGATTGCCATGCGGAGCCGAACTCCGCGTGGCCGGATGGAACGTCAGTCGGGCACGCCGACCCGCTCTGCCTGACGAGGTACGCCGGACAGTGCGCCGGCGTTCATCAGCGGTCGGCCTACGGGCAACCCACGGTCGCCGCCGAACGAGTTGAACACGCCGGCGAACGACGTGTACCAGGCCACCACGGCTGTCACGATGCCGATCCAGCCACCGATCTTGATGATGTTCGTGTTATCCGCCAGGAACCCGATGAACAGGAAGATCTCGGTGAGCTCCAACGTCAGGAACACGCCCATCACCGCGGCATTGACGCGGGTCGAACACAACAGCATGTACGTGTTAAAGATGGCGAACGCGAGCAGGATGAAGCCGAGATCCTTGGTGTTCGGCCCGTTGTGCAGGAAGTAGAACCAGAGCCCGATCCAGAATCCGCCGTACGACGAGAAGGCGGTAGCGCCGAAGACGTTGCCGCGGCGGAACTCCCACATGCCAGCAAGGAGCTGAATGAGTCCGCCGTAGGCGAGCGCGTAGCCGAGCCACGCATTTCCGCTGCCCTTGATGATGGCTGCGTTGTCCGCGGACAGCAGGAACGTGGTTAGTGCGAAGGCCGCGAGTCCCAGCGGTGCGGGGTCGGCAATGCCGGCAATGCCGCTCGGCCCTGCGGGTGCTTCCGGTTCAGCCATGGTGGTGGCCTCTTTCTACGGTAGCGGTGACGCCCATGGCCCCTCGCCGGACAGGCGCAACCAAGGCTCGCGCGCCTGACGGCGGTGGTGGACCAATGGCGAAGGGAGGGTGGTAACAGTGAAGTGCCCCGCGAGGGAACTTGGTCCCTCGTGAGTGGCGAAGCGGCAACCGGGGGTGGCAACCATCTGCATCGCTACCTCACGAAACATTGATTGGTGAAAACGTAGCGCGTTGATCGTCGGGCCGCAATATCCAGATGTGTCCGCGCCACATCGGCTCGTCACCGCCCACTGTGGGCTTTGCGCAGGTCGGCGGCCTCGGTCACGATCGGGAAGGATTTGTCGCCGCCGGTGGTTTTGACGGTATGCGGCCGCCCGACGGCGTCAAGATCCCTAACGTCCCGTTCCGCGCCGCTCGCCGCGCCATTCCGGACGCGCCTTTCGGGCGGGCCGGCGTGACGCAGCGCGCTCCGCGGAGGGGTGCCACGACCGAACGCACCACCAAGCGGAAAGATAGACGACATGCCCACGCGCTCCGACCTTCGCAACGTCGCCATCGTCGCCCACGTCGACCATGGGAAGACCACCTTGGTCGACGCCATGCTCAAGCAGTCCGGCGGCTGGCACGCCCGGGCCGAAATGGCCGATCGAGTGCTGGATTCGATGGACCTGGAACGCGAGAAGGGCATCACGATCCTCGCGAAGAACACCTCCGTGGCGTATCACCCGACGGACGGCTCAGCGCCGGTAACGATCAATATCATCGATACGCCCGGCCACGCCGACTTCGGCGGCGAGGTCGAGCGTGGCCTGACCATGGCCGACGGTGTGGTCCTGCTGGTCGACGCGTCCGAGGGTCCGCTTCCGCAGACCCGGTTTGTGCTGCGCAAGGCGCTGGAAGCCCGGATGCCCATCATCCTGGTGATCAACAAGGTGGACCGCGCCGACGCCCGCATCAAGGAGGTCGTCGATGACACGTACGAGCTGTTCCTCGATCTCGACGCCGACGAGCACCAGATCGATTTCCCGATCGTCTACGCCTGTGCCCGCGACGGCATCGCCACGCTGACCCAGCCGGCCGACGGCACCGTACCGGCCGATTCGACGTCGCTCGAGCCGCTGTTCCAGACGATTCTCGACACCATGCCGGCACCGATGTACACCGACGGCGCGCCGCTGCAGGCGCATGTGACCAACCTCGACGCGTCACCGTTCCTCGGCCGCCTCGCGCTGTGCCGGGTCCGCGAGGGCGCGATCCGCAAGGGCCAGACCGTGGCCTGGTGCAAGACCGACGGCAGCACGGCCAAGGTCCGCATCTCCGAGTTGCTCATGACCGACGGTCTGGAGCGCAAGTCGGCCGACAAGGCCGGCCCGGGCGACATCATCGCGGTCGCCGGCATCGCCGACATCATGATCGGCGAGACGCTGGCCGACGCGGACAACCCGGCACCCCTGCCGATGATCACCGTCGACGAACCGGCCATCTCGATGACGATCGGCACGAACCAGTCGCCGTTGGCCGGAAAGGCGAAGGGCTCGAAGGTCACTGCCCGGCTCGTGAAAGACCGGCTCGACCGTGAGCTCGTCGGCAACGTGTCACTGCGGGTGCTGCCGACCGAACGGCCGGATACCTGGGAGGTGCAGGGCCGGGGCGAGCTCGCGCTCGCGATCCTGGTCGAGCAGATGCGCCGGGAGGGCTACGAACTCACCGTCGGCAAGCCGCAGGTGGTCACGCGGGAGATCGACGGCAAGACGTGCGAGCCGGTGGAGCGGATGACGATCGACGCGCCGGAGGAGTATCTCGGTGCGATCACCCAGCTGCTGGCGATCCGCAAGGGTCGGATGCAACAGATGGTGAACCACGGTACGGGCTGGATCCGTTTGGAATGGCTCGTGCCGGCCCGTGCGCTGATCGGGTTCCGGACCGAGTTCCTTACCGACACGCGGGGCACCGGCATCCTGCACCACGTGTTCGACTCGTACGAGCCATGGTTCGGGGAGTTGCGTACGCGCGCGACCGGGTCACTGGTGGCCGACCGGGCCGGTGTGGTGACGCCGTTCGCGATGATGAACCTCCAGGAACGCGGGACACTGTTCGTGGAGCCGACCACGGAGGTGTACGAGGGCATGATTGTCGGCGAGAACTCGCGCGCGGACGACATGGACGTGAACATCACCAAGGAGAAGAAGCTCACGAACATGCGGCAGTCGACGTCCGAGGAGACGGAGAAGCTGATCCCACCGCGGAAGCTGTCGCTGGAACAGTCGCTCGAGTTCTGCCGCGAGGACGAGTGCGTCGAGGTGACGCCGCAGACCGTACGGCTGCGCAAGGTCGTCCTCGACCAGACCGAACGCTATCGCGCGTTCCGCCGAGCCCAGCGGTCCTGAGCTGGGCATTGTGCCCGCCGACCCGGAGGCCCCGACCGCACCAGCCCTGACCGGGCTGGCCGACGAACTCGCCGCTTTCCCGGCACTGGTGTCGGTCTGGTGCGGACCGGTCTTCGCTGACGCGGGTCGACCGGCGAGTGCGCGGCGGGCCGCGTATACCCGGCTCGCCGACGCCCGGCACTACGCGGCCAGCATGATGAAGGTCCCGATCCTGGCCGCTATGTACCGGTTGGCCGACGCGGGCGCGCTCGACCTCGACGAGCCGATCGCCGTCGTGAACGACTTCGCGTCGGCACACGCCGGCGCGCCGAATTTCGCCTTGGATCCGGCCTACGACCAGGATGACGAGGTTTGGGCACGTCTGGATGGCGACGCCACGCCGCGGTGGCTCGGTCGGCGCATGATCGTCCGGTCGTCCAACCTGGCGACCAACCTCGTCCTCGCGCGCGTCGGAATCGCGGCGGTGGGCGAGGTGTTGCGCCACGTCGGCATGGACGACAGCCGGGTCGAGCGCGGAATCACCGACACCGCCGGCCGCTTGGCCGGGTTCGACAACCTCACGAGTGCTCGGGACCTGGCCGCACTGTTCGCGGCGATCGCGGACGGTACGAGGAGTGACGACGGCACACACCTGCCGCTCGCTACCCCGCCGTCGTGCCGGGAGATGATCGACGTGCTGTGTGCACAAGAGCACCGCGACGATCTGGCGGCCGGGCTCCCGCCCGGAACCCGTGTGGCGCACAAGAACGGCTGGGTCACCGACGTACGCCATTCGGCCGGTGTGGTGTTCCCGGACGATACCCCGCCGTACGTCCTCGCGGTCTGTACGACCGGAGGGCACGCCCGAGCGGACTACGACCGGAACGCGCGGCGACTGATCGCGCGGATCGCGGCCGCGAGCTGGGATGACCGGCACGGACTGACCGTGGCTGGGGATGCGCGACGACGATCCGATCCGCCATCGGCGAATCCGGTCCGAACCAGGCCAACCGGTCTCGGAACACCGGCGGCGGGTGAGCCCGAAGGCCCAGTCCCGCCCGCCGCCGGTGCGCCCGGGTGACCGCGGGTCGGCCCGAACCATCGCAGACGCGCGGCGGGCTCCCCGGTCTTGTTGGTCATACGGATGCCCCACGCATCCGGTTCACCGGCCCGACTGTCCGGCTCCGCTCGATCCATGACGTCGACACGACGGTGTGGCTCCCGGCGATGCGCGGCCACCGTATGCGTCGATGGACAGTGGAGTCTGTGCCGGAAACACCGATCACCGTCGGGGTCCGGCTCACGTTTCGGAGAACCGAGGAGTGCTCGTGAAGGTCGTCATCCCCGGCGGAACAGGCCAGGTAGGCACGATGCTGGCTCGAACGTTGGCTGCGCAGGGCCACGACGTGGTCGTGCTGACGCGAACGCCGCGAACCGCGGGTCAGGTTGGCTGGGACGGCTCGACGCTCGGCGGTTGGGCGAAACATATCGACGGCAGCGATGCTGTCATCAATCTGGCCGGACGCAGCGTGAGCTGTCGCTATAGCGACGAGAACCTCGCGGCGATGATGAACTCGCGGGTGCGGTCGACCGAGGTTGTCGGCGAAGCCATCGCCCGTGCGAGGCAGCCGCCGAAGGTGTGGCTACAGATGAGCACCGCGACGATCTACGCGCACCGTTTTGATGCCGCCAATACCGAGCACGACGGTGTCATCGGCGGGGATGAGGGCGGCGTGCCGGCGTACTGGGCCTACAGCGTCAAGATCGCCCGCAACTGGGAGGCGGCCCAGGAGCGGGCCGCGACGCCGGAGACGCGCAAGGTTGCGATGCGGTCAGCCATGGTGATGAGCCCGGACCGCGGTGGCGTGTTCGACGTGCTGAGCTGGCTTTCGCGTCTCGGGCTCGGTGGACCGGTCGCTGGCGGATGCCGGTCGGCCTGCCCGCCACTAAA
>DATCXD010000033.1:0-5993 GCA_036566005.1 Micromonosporaceae bacterium
GTGCTGGGCGATCTGGGCCTCGCCGCGCTCGCGCCGCGACGCCCGCAGACCCTCTCCGGCGGTGAAGCGCAGCGGGTCGCGGTGTGCGCGGCCGTTGCCCACCGCCCGACGCTGGTGTTGGCCGACGAGCCCACCGGCGACCTTGACCGGGAGAATGCCGAGGCCGTGCACGATCTGCTGGCCACCGTGACCGGTGCGGTCGGTGCCGCGTTGCTGCTGGTCAGCCACGACACCCAGGCGGTACGGATCGCGCACCGCATCGTGCGCATCCGGGACGGTCGGTGCAGCGAGGAATGGCGCCCGGACGACGCCGGGCGTGAGTCGCTCGTCGTCGACGACCGCGGGTGGGTACGACTTCCCGAGTCCGTACGCCGCGAGACCGGTATGCGCGAACGGCTCCACGCCTCCGTGGTCGACGGCTCGATCTTCCTGAGCAACGCCGATGAGTCCACGGACACCGTCGACGAAACGCCGACCGAAGCGATCCGTGCGGATCCGTGGGCGGCATCGGACCGGGCCGGGGTCACGACGGCGGTCGATCGGCCCATCGCCACATTGACCGACGTGACCGTGGATCGCGGCGGTCGCCGGGTCCTGGACAAGCGAAGCCTACGGGTCTGCCCGGGCGCGCTCACGGTCGTGCGCGGTCGGTCCGGATCGGGCAAGACGACGCTCCTGCGCCTGCTGGCCGGGCTCGACCGACCGGACACCGGCGAGGTCGTCGTGGCCGGCACCGACCTCGCGACGCTCGACCGGGCCGGTCTGGCCGATCTCCGGCGTGCGCATATGGCCGTCGCCGGACAAGGTGCGGCGCTCCTGGAATCGTTGGACGTCACGGCCAACCTGGAGATGGCGAGGCAGGTTCGCGGTCTCGCGCCGGAGTCGCCGGACGTGGGCGGGTGGATCGACGCGCTCGGTCTCGGTCCACTGCGCGATAGGGCGGTCCGGGTGCTCTCCGGCGGCGAACGTCAGCGGGTCGGTCTCGGCCGCGTGCTCGCCGTGGCGCCGACGATCGCGATCGTCGACGAGCCGACGTCGCAGCAGGACGAGGCAAACGCCGAGCGTCTCGTCGCCGTGCTCAGTGCGGCGGCCGCACGGGGTATCGCGGTCGTCGCCGCGACGCATGACCCGGTCCTCGTCGCCGCCGCCGACGACGTACTGGATCTGTCCTGACCGTTGCGCCGCGCGGGGTGAAGAGCGGCGCGAAGGCCGGTGCGGACGCGTCAGCTGTGGCGGAATGTACGGCGGTAGGCCTGAGGCGTCGCGCCGACGCGCTGCGTGAAGTGGTGCCGGAGGTTGGCCGCGTCACCGAATCCGGATCGGCTCGCCACCGAGTCGACCGACAGGTCGGACTCTTCGAGCAGGTGCCGTGCCAGCAGCACCCGTTGGGCGGTCAGCCAGACGTGCGGGGTTTCACCGGTCTCGGCCTTGAATCGCCGGGCGAACGTACGGGGGGCCATGTGCGCCCGCGCCGACAGATCCTCGACGGTGATCTGCTGGTCGAGATGGGCGACGAGCCAGGCCAGCAACGGTTCGAGGCTGTCGCAGGACCCCAGGTCGGGCAGCGGCGCCTCGATGAATTGCGACTGTCCACCGTCACGGTGTGGCGGCACGACCATCCGGCGAGCGAGCTTCGTGGCGACCGCGGACCCGTGCACCTCTCGGACGAGGTGCAGGCATGCATCGATGCCGGCCGCAGTGCCGGCGCTGGTCAGTAGGTTGCCGTCGGCGACGTACAGCACGGACGGGTCGACCAGGGCGGCCGGGAAACGCTCGCTCAACTCGGCCGAGTACCGCCAGTGCGTGGTGCAGTGCCGGCCGTCGAGGAGCCCCGCCTGACCGAGCACGAACGCGCCCGAGCACACGCTGAGCAACCGGGCGCCGCGATCGTTCGCGGCCCGTAGCGCCTCCAACGCGGCGTCGGGGGCAACGCTGTCGATCGGATGAGCCGGTACGACGACGAGATCGGCCCAGCCCAGCGGCGTGAGATCGGACTGCGGCGTGATGTCGAAGCCGGACTGGGTCCGGATCGGCTTGCTGTCCACTGAGCACACCAGGAACTCGTACCCCGGGAAGCCATCGGCGGTCCGGTCGGTGCCGAAGACCTCGCACACGACGCCCAACTCGAACGCGGCAATGCCGTCGAACGCCAGCACAGCGACTGATCGCACCATGCGGTCACTGTACCGCAAGAGTTGGCAGTATTTCATCGTAGTGTGGCATCTCTGCCACTGACGATTGTGGATCTGCGCGCGCATCCTTATATGTGAAACCGCTGGCGCCGGCGGCCTCAGAACTTCTCTCACACCGGAAAGGTGTCGTCGTCATGGGTGCCTTGATCTTCCTCGCCGTGTTCTTCCTTGCCAGCTCGGTCGCCGGCATCGCCGGCTGGACCGCCGACAGCCGGACCTACCCCCGGTGGCGCCGTTCTGCCGATCCCTCCTACGTGCCGCCGCGCGTGCAGTAGGTCCTCGCGAGGTCCTCGCGCTCGGCCGGCCAAACATGGTCACGCTTGAACGCGATCCCCCAAGATCACCATCGAATCAGTCAAACGGAACGCGATACGCCCGAACAGACCGCAGTGCGGGACCTGTCTCGGGCACATCGCGCATATGTGCTGGAAACCGGCCGTATCGTCAGAACTGGGCCACCCCGGTGGTCGTGTGACGAACGCCCGGCACGGCGTCGGGTCAGCCGCCAGCACCCTCATCCGAAGGACTGATTCCAGATGAAGATCACCAGGAGCCGTACGCTGCTCGGCGTGGTCGGCGCGCTCACGCTCGCCGTATCGCTGTCCGCCTGTGGCAGTAGCAGCAATGACAACAGCACAACCCCGGCTGCGGGCACCGCGGCCAAGGCGGCGCCGTCGGTCGACCCGTCGCTCGCCGCGCAGGTGCCTGCCAACATCAAGTCCAAGGGCACGCTTGCGATCGGTGTCGACGCGACGTACGCGCCGGGCGAGTTCCTCGACACGGACGGGAAGACCGTCATCGGCTTCAATGTCGAACTGCTCGACGCCGTCGCCGCGAAGCTCGGCCTCAAGACCCAATGGGAGCCGGCGAAGTTCGACTCGATCATCCCCGGCGTGACGTCCGGCAAGTACGACATGGGCGCGTCGTCGTTCACCATCAACGCCGACCGCATGAAGCAGGTAACGATGGTGTCGTTCTTCAACGCCGGCACGCAGTGGGCGCAGAAGGCGGGCGGCTCGGTCGACCCGAACAACGCCTGCGGCAAGAGCGTTGCTGTGCAGGTGGGCACCGTCCAGGTGGACGACATCACGGCACGGTCGACGAAGTGCACCCAGGCCGGCAAGCCGGCGATCAAGATTAATCAGTTCCAATCACAGGCCGACGCTACCGCCTCGGTGGTGAGCGGCAAGGACGACGCGATGCTCGCCGACTCGCCGGTGTGCGCGTACGCGGTGAAGCAGACCAACGGCCAGCTCGCGCTGCTCGGGCCGATCTACTTGGCAGCGCCATACGGCTATGTGCTCCCGAAGAACGAGACGGCGTTCGGCGCGGCGATCGCGGGTGCGGTCAAGGACATCATGGCCGACGGCACGTACAACAAGATCATCACAAAGTGGGGCGTGCAGGCGGGCGCGATCACCAACCCGACGGTCAACCCGACGCCCTGACGCGTTGATCACGCATGACTAACCTCACGACCGACGAAACGACCGAACGGGCTCGGCCGGAGCCGATCAAGGCCGTGCCCGTACGGCACCCGTGGCGCTGGGTGGGCGCGGTCGTGATCGTGGTGCTCGCCGCCATGTTCATCCACATGCTCGTCACGAACGACCACTTCCAGTGGAGCTTCATCTTCGTGAGCATCGGCGAGGGCCAGCGTGGGGCGATGTTCACCCCGCCGGTCCTCGCGGGCCTGCGCGGCACGTTGCTGCTGACGATCTTCTCTATGCTGATCGGCGTCGCCCTCGGGGTCGTGCTTGCCATCATGCGGCTGTCGCCGAGCCCGATCCTCAGGTGGTCTTCGTTCGGCTACGTGTGGTTCTTCCGCGCGGTGCCGCGCCTCGTGCTCGCGGTACTCTTCGGCAACCTCGGCATCCTGTGGTCGCGCTTCGGCATCGGCCTGCCGTTCGACCAGCAGATCGGTGACCTGTTCGGGATACACGACCTCAGCGCGAAGATCTACAGCGTCCGCGCCGTCGACCTGTTGAGCGGGTTCGTCGCTGGCATGCTGGCGCTCGCGCTGTCCGAGGCCGCGTACATGGCCGAGATCGTGCGCGCCGGCATCCAGTCGATCGACCCGGGCCAGGCCGAGGCCGCCTCTGCGCTGGGCCTGTCCCGCGATCAGACGCTCCGCCGGATCGTCCTGCCGCAGGCCATGCGCGTGATCGTGCCGCCGACCGGCAATGAGACGATCGCCATGGTCAAGGACACATCACTCGTGGCATTCACGCCCGTGAGCATGGAGCTGTTCTTCCAGATGCAGGCGATCGGCTCGCGCACGTTCCAGGTGTTCCCGGTGCTGGTCGGCGCCGTAATCTGGTATCTCATCATCTGTACGGTCCTGATGATTGTCCAGTACTACGTCGAGCGTCACTTCTCGCGCGGCTACGGGCAGCCCGCCGCCCGCCGGCAGCGGGCACGTGACATCAACACGGAGGAAGCGGGCCGCACCACGGTGATCCCCGACATCGGGCCGGAAGGCGGAGTGGGAGCATGACGGTGAACACGACGGAAGCGACGCCCGAGCGGTCGGGGGCCGACCTGATGGTGCGCGCCGACAATGTGCACAAGTCGTTCGGGCATCTTGAGGTGCTCAAGGGCATCGACTTCGAGGTGGGGTGCGGCGAGGTTTCCGTCGTCGTCGGACCGTCCGGCTCCGGCAAGTCGACGTTCCTGCGGTGCATCAACCATCTCGAAAAGATCAACGCCGGCCGCATCTGGGTCGACGGCGCCCTGATGGGCTACCAGATGCGCGGCGACAAGCTGCACGAGATGCACGACAAGGATGTGGCAGCCCAGCGCCGTTCGATCGGCATGGTGTTCCAGCGCTTCAACCTCTTCCCGCACATGACGGCGCTCGGAAACGTCTGCGAGGCGCCGCAGCGCGTCAAGCGGTCGTCGAGGTCGAAGGCACGCGACCGCGCCGCGGCGCTGCTCGACCGCGTGGGCCTCGGCGACAAGCTGGACACCTACCCCGGTCAACTGTCCGGCGGTCAGCAACAGCGTGTCGCGATCGCCCGCGCGCTAGCCATGGAGCCGAAGCTGATGCTCTTCGACGAGCCAACCTCGGCTCTCGACCCCGAACTCGTCGGCGAGGTTCTCGACGTGATGAAGGATCTCGCCCGGGAAGGGATGACGATGATCGTCGTCACGCACGAGATCGGCTTCGCCCGGGAGGTCGGCGACAAGCTCACGTTCATGGACGACGGAGTCGTGGTCGAGGCCGGCCCACCACGAGACGTGCTCTCGAACCCGCAGCACCAGCGTACGAAGGCGTTCCTGTCCAAGGTGTTGTAGCTCACCAAACACGGCCCCGGGCTCGTCGACGAAGATCCGGTAAAGTGCGGTGATCGGCGGTGGGGCCCGCCGGGTCCGGTCCGCACCAGCGGTCCCTGGACGAACCGCGACGATCTCGCCAACGGTCCCTACCGATTCCTGGTAGGAGACCGCCTTGGACGAGCCGCGTGCCCATCATCTGCCGATCGACTCCGACATCGATCTGCACGTCGAACGGCAGCGCACCGAGCTTTTCCGTACCCACGGGGCGGTTTTGGCCGCGATCAGCGCCGGCGGCGCGGCCGGTGCACTGGCCCGCTACGGGCTCGGCGTCGCCTTTCCGCCCGGACAGACCGGCTTCCCCTGGGCCACGTTCGGGATCAACGCGGCCGGCAGCCTGCTCATCGGCGTCCTCATGGTCCTCGTCGTCGAGGTCTGGGAGGCGCACCGGCTGATCCGTCCCTTTCTCGGCGTCGGGGTTCTCGGCGGGTTCACCACCTTCTCCACCTACGTCGTCGACGTGCA
>DATCXD010000379.1:0-4216 GCA_036566005.1 Micromonosporaceae bacterium
GCTTGTCGCGATGGGGGGCGTCGACCATCGCGGCCGCCGCGTCGAGCACGGCCGACTGCTCGGCCGGGCTCAGGTCGTCGTCACGCAGAAAGTGCCGCATGGGCCACGTCCTTCCGATCGATCGACGTCGGCTGTGCGACGTCGGCGGCCTCACCGGCCGCAAGCAATGGCAACGACTGGCCGAGCGGTGCCAACGTCTGGCCGAGCGGTGCCAACGACTGGTCGAGCGATTCCAGTGTCTCGCCGAGTGCGGCGACGAACGCGTCCGCCTGCTCGGCCGACAGGATCAACGGTGGCGCGAGCCGGATCACGTCCGGGTGCGGCGCGTTGGCCAGGAAGCCTTGCGTTCCCGCGGAGCGCGCCCGGTCCCGCAGCACCTCGACGGCGGTCGCCGCGACCGGCGCGGTCAGCGCGATGCCGAGCAGGAGCCCCGAACCCCGCACGCCAGAGACCAGCGGACTGCCCAGGCCGTCGATGCCGTTCGCCAGCCGGCCGCCGACGCGCGTCACGTGGTCGAGGAGGCCGTCGCGAGCAATCGTACGGAGTACGGCCAGCGCGGCGGCGCAGCTCACCGGGTTGCCACCGAAGGTCGAACCGTGGGCGCCCGGTCCGAGAAGCTCCGCCGCCGCGCCGAACGCGATGCACGCGCCGATCGGCAGCCCGCCACCGAGGCCCTTGGCCAGCGTGACGATGTCCGGTTCGACGGCGGCGTCGGGTCCGTCGGGCGCCTGGTGGGCAAACCAATGGCCGGTACGGCCGATGCCGGTCTGCACCTCGTCCAGCGCCAGCAGGGCACCGTGCTTCGCGGTGATCGCGCGCGCCGCGGCGAGGTAGCCCGGTGGCGGGACGATGACGCCGTTCTCGCCCTGGATCGGCTCCAGGATCACCATGGCCGTCTCGTCCGTGACCGCGGCGGTGAGAGCATCGGCATCGCCGAAGGGCACGTGCGTCACCGGCCCGGGCAGCGGCCGGAACGGGTCGGACTTCGACGGCTGGCCGGTCAGCGACAGGGCGCCCATGGTGCGACCGTGGAAGCCGCCGGCCGCCGCGACGACGTGCGAGCGCCCGGTCCGCCGGGAAATCTTGTACGCCGCCTCGACCGCCTCCGCGCCGGAATTGCCGAAGTAGACCTTGCCGGGACGGCCGGCCAGGACGAGCAGCAGCTCGGCCAGCGCGACCGGCGGCTCGGCGACGTAGAGGTTCGACACGTGCCCGAGTTGCCGGATCTGCCGGGACACCGCGTTGACGACGGCCGGGTGGGCGTGGCCGAGCGAGTTGACGGCAATGCCGCCGAGCATGTCGACATAGGTCCGGCCGGCGTCGTCGGTCACGACCGCACCCTCGCCGCGTACGAGGGCGAGCGCCGGAGTGCCGTACGTACCCATGATGGAGTTGGTCCACCGACCTCGTAGCGTCGTCACGCGATCACCGCCGCGGGCGTCGCGGTGATCGTGGTGCCGTGGGCCGCGCTGCCGGTCACCACGGCCGACCACGACGGATCGCGGCCGTCGACGACGTGCGCCGCCGGCACGCCGTCGCGCACCGCGCGCAGGCACGCCGCCATCTTCGGCACCATTCCGGCCGACAGGCTCGGCATCATCAGCTCCAATTCATCGGTGTCGACAGCATCGATCAGCGTCGTCGCGTCCGGCCACGCTCGGTAGAGACCGGCGACGTCGGTCAACATCACGAGCTGGTCCGCGCCGAGCGCGACGGCGAGCGCGCCGGCGGCGGTATCGGCGTTGAGGTTGTGCGGCACGCCGATCGCGTCCGGCGCAACGGTGGCCACGACCGGGATCCGTCCGGCGCCCAGCAGGTCGAACAAAATCGCCGGCCGCACTGCCGCGACGTCGCCGACCTGGCCGAGATCCACGGGCTCGCCGTCGACGTTCGCGACGCGACGCCGCGCGGTCAGCAGGCCGGCGTCCTCACCGGACAACCCGACGGCCACCGGCGCGATCGCGTTGATCGCACCGACCACCTCGCGACCGACCTGGCCGACGAGCACCATCCGGACGATGTCCATCGCGTCGGCCGTCGTCACGCGCAGGCCGCCACGGAACTCCGACGCGATGCCGACCCGCCCGAGCATCGCGCTGATCTGCGGCCCACCACCGTGCACGACGACGGGTCGGGCGCCGGCCGCGCGGAGGGCGAGCACCTCGTGAGCGAACGCGGCCCGAGCCTCCGGCGACGTCATGGCATGGCCGCCGTACTTGATCACCACGAGCGGCCGTTGGTCGGGTCGGGCGTCATCGGCGAGCTGATCGAGCTGACCGGTGAGCCCTCGCTGTGTGGCCATGGGCTGCTCGGCCCTGGGCTGTGTGGCCATAGGTTGCTCGGCCCTGGGCTCGGCCATGGGCTGCTCGGCCGCCGGCCGGTCGGTGGTCACGGTGCCACTCCGTCGATCGCGAGTCCGGCCGACTCGGGCAGCCCCAGCATGAGGTTGGCGCACTGCAGAGCCTGGCCGGCCGCGCCCTTGCCGAGATTGTCCAATGCCGACACGACGATGATCCGGCCGGAGTCGGCATCGATGTGCGCCTTCAGATGGCAGGAGTTCGAGCCGGCGGTGGCCGCTGTCCGTGGGCTGGCGCCACCGGTGAGCACGTGCACGAACGGTTCGTCGTCGTAGGCGGTTCGCAGCACGTCGGCGACGGCGTCGGCGCCGGTCGGGCTCGTCGGCACCAGCGTGCAGGTCGCGAGGATGCCGCGCGGCATGGGCGCGAGCATCGGGGTCATGGACAGCGTCCGCGCGCCGGACGCCTGCTTGATCTCGGGTACGTGCTGGTGGACGCCGACCTTGTAGACGCTGACGTCGCCCATCACCTCGGAGCCGAGCAGGTGCGCCTTGGCACCCCGTCCGGCACCCGACGTCCCGGACGCCGCGACCACGACCACGTCGTCCGGGCTCGCGATGCCGCTGGCGATCAACGGAGCGAGCGCGAGCGCGATCGCGGTGGCGTAGCAGCCGGCCGCCGCGACCTTCGTGCTGGCCGCGATCGTCGCGCGCTGCCCCGCGAGTTCCGGCAGGCCGTACGTCCATGCTCCGGCGTACCCGCCGCCGTAGTAGCGCGCCCAGGCGTCGGCGTCGAGCAGCCGGTGGTCGGCTCCGAGGTCGACGACCTTCACGTCGTCCGGCAGTTGCGCGGCCAGCGCGCCCGATTCGCCGTGCGGCAGCGCGAGGAACACGAGGTCGGCACCGGCCAGTGACCCGGGCTCGGTCGGCGCGACCGTCAGGTCGGCGACGGAGCGCAGGTTCGGGTGGACGTCGCCGACGCGGGCGCCGGCCGACGAGTGTCCGGTGACGGCGGTCAGCTCGACGTCCGAGTGCCCGGCCAGAACGCGGAGCAGCTCCCCGCCGGCGTAGCCGGTGGCCCCGGCCACCGCGATCCGTACGCCCACGACGCCTGCGCCCCCATCTCTGTATCGATGCCTCGCGACGCGCACGTGCGTGACGCCGTATGTCTATGCACAATACCGTAACCTCATGCACGATTCGGGGTCAATTTCGGTGGCCAATGTCCCATTGGGCGGGAGATGGCTAGCCCCGGCGGTTGCGGGTACGCATAACGCTGGCCACCGGAAGCCGCCGCGGTGGCGACCCGAACCGGCGCCGAGTCGATGGTTTTGTCGGTGCCGCATGGCAATGTCGATCGAGGGTCTGGAACCCGCTCGCCGGGACGGTGCTGCGCAGCCGGCAGTTCGGAGCGGCAGCGCAGATCGGCGCGGTCGGCCGACCTGAACGGCATGCGACACCCGTCCACGACAGAACCACGACAGAACAGGAGACGGCCCATCACCGCCGATACGCGAAGCCTGGCCGAGACGTATTTCCGCTCATGGAAGGCGAAGGACTTCGACACGCTCCGGTCGATCCTGGCCGACGACGTCACGTTCCGCGGACCGATGGGCGAGGCGGACGGCGTCGAGTCCTGTTTGAAGGGCCTGGCCGCGATGGGCGGCATGATGACCGATCTCGTCATCCGGAAGATCTTCGTCGACGGCGATGACGTGCTGACCTGGTATGACATTCACACCGCCGACACGCCGCCGATGCCCACGGCCAACTGGAGCCACGTCGAAGACGGCAAGATCGCGACCATCCGGGCGACGTTCGATCCGCGTCCGATCACCGGCGGCTGACCCGAGCGCCCGCCTACCGGCCAACCGCGACCGGGCGCGGGGGCCCAGTCGCTGGCCGGGTCAGTCGCCGGCC
>DATCXD010000383.1:0-5372 GCA_036566005.1 Micromonosporaceae bacterium
CTCGGGTTCGTGCTCGATCGCGTATTCGCTCATCGCGGCCACGAGCCCCGAGCGGTCGGGGAAATTGGCAAACGTCCGTGCCACCACGTCGAGGTCGTCGAGGGCGGCGGCAACGCCGGCGTCGTCGGCCCGTCGAGCGCATGCCGCGAGTGCGTCCGCCTCCGTCTCCGCCCGCGCCGCACGCAGGTGGTTCGCGAACAGGCGAACGGTGTCGGCCCAGGCCGAGGCATCGACCTGCGCACCGTCGGTCAGCGGGCCCTCATTTGGGCCGGACGGATCACCGGTCGCCACGTCCCAGCGGGCCGGGTCCGACGGTTCGGCCACGGAGGTCGCGCCGCCCACCTTGACCACCTCGGCACGGGCCGGGCCGTTCGAGGCAATGACTTTCTCGACGTCATTGCTCGGCGCGCCGCCGCCGGCACGCATGGCGTCGGCCGATTCACCGGTGCCGTCGACATCCGCGGCACGCGGCCGGCCGATGCGGACGTCGAGCCCGTCCAGCGCGGGTCCCAGCCCGGCCTCGGTCACATGGATCGCGCCGGTCCGGGTCGCGACTATCGTCTCGGCACCGAAGGACCCGTGCCACAGGCCGCTGCCGTGCAGGCGGACGAGCGTACGGCCGGCATCGAGCGCGATCAACGCGAGGTCCGCCGGTGCGAGCGTGACGTCGTAGAGCAGGTCGGCGACGCTGGGACCGGGCGCGATCCCGACGAACACCCAGACCTGATTGCCACCGACCGCGACGTCGGCGATCGGCGCGACGCCAGGCACGCTGGCCCGCATTACCTCGCGTATCGCGGTCAGAACCCGATCAATCGTCGCGCGATCGGACGCGGCGACGGGCAGACGCATCGCGGCGCACAAGCCGCCGTCGCCCAGCAGGATGGCTCCCCACGTGCCACATGCGCCCTCTCGGCGCAGGTCGGGGACGAACTCGATGCGTGCCATCTCGCTAACCCCGGCTAGATCGTGAACAACGGGTAACGCCCGCGGCCCGGACCGCGCTCCCTACGGTTTCATTACTGTCGTGGGGTGGCAAGACCCTCGAGGCACTGGCCGCGGTTGCGCACGGTCGGATACGCGACGCCGAAACGGCGTTGCGGATCTCGAGCGATATGGAGATGTCGTCCAACCGTCGTAACCCCTCAGAACCCTCGAAGCCGGCCGGCCGTCGCGAGCTCGTCCGACTCCGCCTCAAATATCACGACATATCGTGGCCGTCCACACCGGAGGCTCAGATGCGATGCTGAGCGTACGGCACAGACGTACCCCCCGCACGTGCTGGAACCTGGCCATCACGGTCAGCAACCTTGACCTTCGCGTGACGAAATCGGGGCGAACGGGCAAAGTCGCAGTTCACCGTGCCGAACTGCCCGATGATCGCGGCCGTCGGGACCATGTCAAGGCAGGCCGCCCGCGCCGCCCGGACGGGTCCCGGCGCGGTCCTGACCGTTTCCGATCTTCGACCGACCGACCAGGCCCGACTGGCGCGCCCGGTCCGTGACACGGCGCGGCCGGCCGGCCGACTGGACATACCGCGACCGAGACCCGTGACTGACACCCTCGACGAATAGGCTGGGTGCTAGCATCGGTGGCCCTCTCGGTCGGCCGGCGCGGCCGCACCCAGGAGGGTTGGCCCGAACCGCTATGCCCCGAGTCGCTACGCAAGGCATGCGTCCGGCAATCGCGACGCCGACGAACGTGCCTGAACAGGCACGTTCGCCATGATCGAACGGAGGACGGGTGGCAAAGTCCGACTGGCTGTCACAGGTGCGTCGCGTGGACAAGCCGTGGGGCCACGAGGTGCATTTCGCCCTCGTCGACGGAAAATACTGCGGCAAGGAACTGCACATCGACGCCGGGCAGGCGCTGTCGCTCCAGTACCACGAGGTGAAGGAGGAGACGATCACCGTGCAATCCGGCCGCCTGCTCTTCCACATCGGCAAGCACGTCGACGACCTCGACGAGTTCGAGCTGTTGCCGGGCGAGGCCGTCCATCTGGCGCCGGGGACGATCCACCGGATGACGGCGATCGTCGACACGGTCGTCCTCGAAGCGAGCACGACCGAACTCACCGACGTCGTGCGCCTCGAAGATCGCTATGGTCGCGCCAGCGGCTGAGCAGCCACGCTGGGAGGCGCCGTACCGGCGGCGAACCGTCAAGGCTGGCTGAGGGGAGGCGCGAGCGCGCCGGCCAACCCGGGTGGGCCTAGCGTCCGATCGGGATCACGGTACGGATCGACCTGCCCTCGGTGCCGTGGGCGTATTTTGCCAGCACCTGCGCGCGCGCGTCGGCGGCCCGGCGCAGCGCGGCCTGACGTGCGGCGGCGACCTCGATCGCGAACTCCGGATGGCTCGCGAGCACGTCCGCGTAGCCGGCGCCGGCATCGCGCAGCATGCGATCGGTCGCCGCCGTGATGAGGTAGGCAGCCAGCGACTGGCCGGATGCCGCGGCCGCACGGGCCAGCGCGTCCCGGAGGGTCTCGTCGACATCGATGGCGACAGTTGTGATGGCCATGGAAACGAGCGTAACGCCGGCCATCCAACGGCGCAGAGAACGCGCGACGTAGGCACCGAATCCATGGCCGCTTCTGCATTTGATAACGAATATGGTTTTCGTTAGCGTCAAGGCATGAGATCGACTTCCGGTCGGCGGCTGTGGCGCCCCGCGCCCCTGGCTCGCATATCCGTCGCCGCGGTGGTTGCCGGCGCCGCGGTCGCTGCCGTCGCCGCCTGCGCGACCACGCCGAAGACCGGGGCAACGACCGGAAAGGTCCGAGTCGTCGCCGCGGAGAGCTTCTGGGGCAGCCTGGCCAGCCAGCTCGGCGGCACCCACGCCCAGGTGACCAGCATCATCACGAACCCGGCCACCGACCCGCACGACTACGAGCCGAGTGGCCCGGACGCGGTCAACCTGTCCGGCGCCCAGCTCGCGATCATCAACGGCGTCGGCTACGACACCTGGGCCACCAAGATCGTTTCTGTCGACCCGGGGCCAACCCATACGGTCCTGACGGTCGGCGATCTCGTCGGTGTCGCGCCGGGCGGCAACCCGCACCGGTGGTACTCGCCGGCCAACGTACGGACGGTCATCGATCGCATCACGGCCGACTACATATCGATCGATCCGAGCGACGCCGCCTACTTCAAGAGCCAGCACGACACCGTAGTGAATACGAGTCTCAAGCAGTACTTCGATCTGATCGATCAGATCAAGACGACCTACGGCGGGACACCCGTCGGCGCCTCGGAGTCGATCTTCGCGCCGCTGGCCGAGGCGACCGGTCTCGACCTAATCACGCCACCGAGTTTCCTCGATGCGATCAGTGAGGGCGCCGACCCGACCGCCGCGGACAAGCAGACCATCGACACCCAGATCGCCGAGAAGAAGATGAAGGCGTACGTGTACAACAGCCAGAACGCCACCCCGGACGTGCAGCGCCAGGTGGACGCGGCCACGGCCAATGGGATCCCGGTCAGCACGATGACCGAGACGCTGTCGCCGGCCGGCACGACGTTCGAACAGTGGCAGGTCCGTCAACTCACCGCGCTCCGCGACGCACTGGCGGCCAGCGGAGCGTCGGCCTCCCCAACCGCCGATGGAAAGTAGGCTCGACCGGTGCACCAACACATCCTGGTGGACGTACGGGACGCGAGCGTCACGCTCGGCGGCCGGACAATCTGGGCGAATGTGAACGCGACGGTCGCGGCCGGTGAATTCGTCGCGATCCTCGGGCCGAACGGCGTCGGCAAGTCGACTCTCCTCAAGGCGATCCTCGGGTTGCTGCCGGTGGCCGGCGGCACCATTCATCGTGACGCGGACGCCGGTGAGCACGCGATCGGTTATCTGCCGCAGCGCCGCAGCTTCGATGCCCCGCTCCGGGTGCGCGGACTCGACCTCGTACGGCTCGGACTCGACGGGGACCGGTGGGGCGTGCCGCTGCCCGGCCGCCGGTCGCGAGCGAACAGCCAGCGAGTCCGCGACCTGGTCGACCTCGTCGGCGCCGGCGCGTACGCCCACCGGCCGATCGGCCAACTCTCCGGCGGCGAGCAGCAACGGCTCCTCATCGCTCAGGCGCTGGCCCGCCACCCGCGACTGCTCATGCTCGACGAACCGCTGGACAGTCTCGACCTGCCCAACCAGGCGTCGATCGCGGCCCTCATCGGTCGCATCTGCCGGACCGAGGGCGTCGCCGTCATCATGGTCGCGCACGACGTGAACCCGATCCTGCCGTACCTCGACAAGGTCATCTACCTCGGCCAGGGTGGTGCCGTGTCGGGGACGCCGGCCGGGGTCATCACGACCGACACCCTGTCCACGCTCTACGGCATCCCGATCGAGGTGCTCACGACCTCAGACGGCCGGCTCGTCGTCATCGGCCAGCCCGAGGCGCCGGCGCGCCACACCGATCGGCACGAAGCCGATCGGCACGAACACGGGCCGACCGCGTCGGCGCCCGGCCCGGAGAGCCGTGATCCGGTGCCGTCGGCCGATGCCGGCGCGCGATGAGCCCGTTCAGCTGGAACCTGCTCGCCGATCTGCGCGAGATGTGGTCCATCCCCTTGCTGCTCAACGCATTTCGCGCCGGTTCGGTGATCGCCGTCGTCGCCGCGGCGGTCGGCTGGTTCATGGTGCTGCGCCGGCAGAGCTTTGCCGGCCACACCCTCGCGCTCGTCGGGTTTCCCGGTGCCGCCGCGGCGGTCTGGCTCGGCATCGGGCTCACGGTGGGCTACTTCTCCGCCTGTGTCGCAGCGGCACTCGTGATCGCACTGTTGCCGGCCGCCGGCCGGCGGGGCTATCGCGAAGAGTCCGCGGTCATCGGGACGGTACAGGCATTCGCGCTCGCGTGCGGGACGCTGTTCGTCTCGCTCTACAAGGGCTTTCTGGGCGGCACCACGTCGCTGTTGTTCGGCACCTTCGTCGGCATCTCGTCCGCGCAGGTCGTCACGCTGGCGATCGTGGCTGCCGCCGCGCTGGCAGCGATCGCGGTGATCGGGCGGCCGCTGCTGTTCGCGTCGATCGACCCGGACGTGGCGGCCGCGCACGGTGTTCCCGTACGCGTTCTCGACGTGACCTTCCTGCTCGTGCTCGGCGCGACCGCCGCCGAGGCGAGCCAGATCACCGGCGCGTTGCTGGTCTTCGCGCTGCTGCTGCTGCCGCCGGCCACCGCCCAACTGATAACGGCTCGGCCGGCTCCGAGTCTTGCCCTCTCGATCGCGATCGGGCTCCTCACCGTCTGGTCCGCTTTGTTCGTCGCGGTTTACTCGGCCTACCCGATCGGATTCTGGCTCACCACCATCGCGTTCGGCCTCTACGTGGTCGTCGGCGTCGCGGCCCGGCTGCGGCGGGCCGGTCGGCACGGTGGGCCGGC
>DATCXD010000386.1:0-3278 GCA_036566005.1 Micromonosporaceae bacterium
GCAGGCCGGGATCCAGGTAGGGCAGCCGTCGCCAGGCCGTCAACACCCGAACCCAGGCCGCGAAGGCCTCGCGCGGGTCGGCCGGCCCAGGCCGATCCGTGGCGTTGTTGGCCATGAATTCCTGGTACGCCGCCCGTACGCCGTCGAGGTCCCACCACGTCGCGGCGTGCTCGACGATGTCGCCGAACGCGAGATATCCGGCGTGCCACAGGTCGACGTACGCGGCCAGATCGTGCCGTTCGAGTGCGGCGCGAGTCAGGTTGAGCCGATGCGCTGGGGCGACCCAGACACCGGACGCGCACGCGCCGAAGCCGAGCGCTCCGAGCTCCGTACGCAGGACGTGCCGCTTCGCCCGCTCGGACTCCGGCACCGAGAACACCGCGAGCAGCCAACCGTCGGCGAGCCGCGGCTCGGCCGGTGCGAAGATGCGCGCATCTCCCTCGGCCAGGATCGCGGCGGCCGCTTCGGTCAGGCCGTAACCGGCGACGCCGCCGCGCCGCGACGGGACGAGCAGGCCGCGGCGCTTCAGCCGGGAGATCGCCGAGCGGACCGCCGCCTCGTCGACATCGAGGTGGGCGAGCAGCCGTACGAGTAAGGAAACCGGCAGCCAGCCGTCGCCGCCCGGCCCGGCCGAACTCGACGGCGCCGCGGCAGGCGTGCTGCGGTCAATGTGCCCGCGCTCGCCCCGCGCGTAGAGACCATAGATGGTGACGATGAGCGCGCGTGGCTGTGCGGCGGCGGGTGACGGTGGCACATGGTCAACATAGCGCGGCATTGACTGCCGTCAAGAACGCGCGATACTGCAGGAGATGGCCGCTTACAACGCGGACCGCTCAGCCGACTCGGACACATCACGAAGCTCGGACAGCAAGGAGCCACCCACGATGCTGGCGCCCTCCGCACATGTCGACACCTTCACGCGGGACAACCTGCCACCCGCGGACGCGTGGCCACCGCTGGCCTTCGATCCGGCCGTTTTCGGCTCGTCGGAACCCTACCCGGACCGGCTCAACGCCGCCGTCGAGTTGCTCGACCGGACCATCGGCACACACGGGTCCGATCGGCGGGCATTGGTGTTCCCAGGCGGTTCGTGGACGTACGGGGAGTTGCGCGACAACGCCGGCCGGCTCGCGAATCTGCTGACCAGTGAGTTCGGGATCGTGCCCGGCAACCGGGTGCTGCTGCGGATGCCGAACAACCCGTGGCTCGTCGCGGCGTGGCTCGCCGTCCTCAAGACCGGCGCGGTCGCGGTCACGTCAATGCCGGCGCTGCGCGCGGCCGAGTTGCGTACGGTCAACGAGATCGCTTGCGTCAGCGCCAGCCTCGTCGACCACAGGTTCCGGGCCGACTGGGCCGAAGCGGCCATCGGCCCGGGCGCGACGATCGGCGGCGAGGACGACCTGGTATCGCGCCTTGCCGGTTACCCGGCCGAATTCGCGGCGGTGGACACAGCCGCCGACGACGTCGCCATGCTCGCGTTCACGTCCGGCACCACCGGCCGGCCGAAAGCGACGATGCACTTCCACCGCGATCTGCTCGCGACGTGCGACACGTTCTCGGCGCACGTGCTGAAACCGACGCCGGACGACGTGTTCGCCGGCTCACCGCCGATCGGCTTCACGTTCGGGCTCGGTGGGCTCGTGCTCTTCCCGATGCGGGCCGGTGCCGCGACGCTGCTGCTGGAGCGCCCGACACCGGACACACTCGTGCCGGCGATCGCGGAACACGGCGCGACCGTGCTGTTCACCGCGCCGACCGCCTACCGGGCGATGCTGGGCGTTCCCAATGCCGATTTCGCCAGCCTGCGCCGTTGCGTGAGCGCCGGCGAGCCGCTCAGCCTGGCCACGTGGCAGGCGTTCTTCGACCGTACGGGATGCCGGATCATCGACGGCCTCGGCTCGACCGAGATGCTGCACATCTTCATCTCGTCCGCGGACGACGACATCCGACCGGGCGCGACCGGCCGACCGATCCCCGGATACCAGGCGTGCGTCCTCGACGACGACGGCCACGAGGTGCCCGACGGCACGCTCGGCCGCCTCGCCGTACGGGGTCCGACCGGGTGCCGCTACCTCAGCGACGAACGCCAGTCGGCGTACGTCCAGCACGGCTGGAACCTCACCGGCGACACGTACCTGCGCGACGCCGACGGCTACTTCTGGTATCAGGCACGCAGCGACGACATGATCATCTCGGCCGGGTTCAACATTGCCGGGCCCGAGGTCGAGGCGGCGCTGTTGACGCACCCCGACGTGCTGGAGTGCGCGGTCGTCGGCGCGCCGGACGAACAGCGGACCATGATCGTCCACGCGTTCGTCGTCGTCCGACCGGGTGCCACGATCGACGCGTCCGCGCTGCAGGAGCACTGCCGACGCACGATCGCGCCGTACAAGATGCCGCGGATCGTCGAGTTCATCGAGGCGCTGCCGCGGACGACGACCGGCAAGGTGCAGCGCTACCGGCTGCGGGAGATGGTCTCGCGCTGATGCCCCGGGATTCTCGAGCGTTGCGCATCGCGGTCGTCGGCGGTGGGCCGGGCGGGCTCTACGTCGCTTGTCTGGCCCGGCACCTGGATCCGCGCCGGGAGATCACGGTCTGGGAACGCAACCCGCCCGACGACACGTACGGCTTCGGCGTCGTCTTCTCCGACGAGACGCTTGGCGGCATCGAGCACGCCGATGCGGTGATCCACGAGCGGATGGCGCGCAGCTTCGCCCGCTGGGACGACATCGACGTGCACTACGCGGGCGAGGTGGTCACCAGCGGCGGGCACGGTTTCGCCGCGATGAGCCGCCGTCAACTGCTGCGTATCCTGCGCGAACGGGCGGTCGACGTCGGCGTGTGCGTACGGTTCGGCCAGGCCGCGCCGCCTCTCGCCCAGCTTCGCGCGGACTACGACCTGGTGATCGCCGCCGACGGCGTGAACTCCACCGTCCGCGGGCCGGCCGACGCGACGTTCGGCGCGACGTACGAGAACCGTCGCTGCCGCTACATCTGGTTCGGCACCGACAAGGTGTTCGACGCGTTCACGTTCGACATCCGGTCGACACCGGCCGGCGTGATGCAGGTGCACGCCTATCCGTACGATGCCGGCGGCTCGACCCTGATCGTCGAGATGACCGAGGAGGTCTGGCAGAAGTCCGGCTTCGCCTCGTCACCGGCCGTCGTCACGCCGGAGGCCCTGTCGCCGGGCGACTCGGACACGTACGCCATCGAGAAGTGCGAGGAGATCTTCGGCGACCTGCTCGGCGCAGATCCGGACAGCGGCCGGCGCTACC
>DATCXD010000387.1:0-19340 GCA_036566005.1 Micromonosporaceae bacterium
GCTTGTCCGCCCGATTGGGTCAGTTTCCGTTGCGGTGTGAGCGGTCGGCACGGGCGCCGCCGCGCAATGGGTGGTCGGCGGAGATCAGCGGCCCGAGATGGTGGAGTTTGTCGGGGTTGACGACCGATCGTACGGCCTGGATCGTGCCGTCGAGGATATCAAGAACCACGACGTTCAACAACCGTCGGTCGGCGTCGACGAACAGTGCGCCGGGCTGCCCGTTGATCCGCACGCGTTCGAAGTGCAGGTCGAAGTCCCGGGCGGCGCTACTGATCGCCGCCAGCAACCGCAACACCTTGTCCCGACCGTTGATCGGGCGCGGCAGCGACGGGCCGTTGCCGCCACCATCGCCGTAGGCGACGACGTCGGCGGCGAGCATCGTGACAAGTGGGTCGAGATCGCCGTCCTCGAGAGCTCGGAAGAATCGGGTCGCGAGTTCGCCGTGCTGCTGATCGCGGGCATCGAAGCGCGGCTTGCGCGCTTCGACGTGTTGCCGGGCTCGGCGCATCAACTGGCGGCAGTACGTCTCGGACTTGTCGACAATGCCGGCGATCTGTGGATAGTCGAAATCGAACACCTCTCGGAGCAGGAACACCGCGCGCTCGGTCGGACTGAGTGTCTCCAGCAGGACGAGGAACGCCATCGACAGCGTGTCGGCCAACTCAACCCGTTCGAACTCCGGTCTGCTGCCCGTTTCGACCAGTGGTTCGGGCAGCCACGGCCCGAAGTACGCTTCACGCCGCATCCGCGCCGACCCTAGATGATCGATGCTCAACCGTGTGACCACCGAGGACATGTACGTCTTCAGTGAGTCGATCCGCGTACCACCCAGTTGCGCGCGGCGCAGCCGGAGGTAGGACTCGGACACGATGTCCTCGGCGTCGGCGACGCTACCCGTCATCCGGTAGGCGAGCGAGAACAGCAGCGGCCGCAGGGCCACGAATTCGTCCGTACCGGCAGGTGTGTCCTCGGTTGTGTCCCCGGCCATGTGGTAATCCTCCGCCCGTGCTGGATCGCATTCGTGCCGGATCCTGTGTCGTGCCGGATCCTGTGTAGTGCCGGATCCCGTTCGCGCTGGATCCCGTTGGCGCTGGATCCCGTTGGCGCCGGATCCCCGTTTGCGCTGTTCCCACTGGAGACGAGACAGCACCGCGATCTGTGACAGCCACCGGGCCGCGGTGCCGGTCGCCCGGCGTGCTCGCGGGCTCCGGGTGCGGACTCCGGATTCGGATGTTCCGGGCTGTCACAACCGGACAGCTTATGTCGTCCTAGAGATTGACCACGGGTTGTCGCTGCGACGGGAGGACCGACAGCATGGACCACCACGTAATGATCATCGGTGCGGGTTACGCCGGACTCCCGGCCGCCAAGCGCCTGGCCCGGCTGGTGCGACCGGACGAGGTCACAGTCACGCTCATCAGCGCGTTCAGCGATTTCGTCGAGCGTCCGCGGCTGCACCAGTTGGCCGTTGGCCAACACATCGAGCCGATGCCGCTGAGCCGTTACCTGCACGGCTCGGGCGTACGGCTGATTGCGGCCTCGGTAACCGGCATCGACCTCGACGCGCGGCAAGTGCACACCACCGACGAGCGCGGCCGCCGAAACGCGGTGCGTTACGACACGCTCGTGTACGCGCTCGGCAGCAATATCGACGTCACCTCGGTTCCGGGCGCGGCCGAAAACTGCGTCACCCTTGTCGGCCCGTCCGCGGCACGGGAGTTTCACAACCGGCTGACCGGCCTGGTCACCGGCGCTACGGTCACCGTCTGTGGGGGCGGGTTGACCGGCATCGAGATCGCCGGTGAGATCGCGACGGCGTTCCCGACCGTACGCGTGCAACTGGTCAGCGCGAGCACGCCCGGCGGATGGCTCTCGGCCAAGGGTCGCCGCTACCTGCGCGACACGTTCGCCGAACTCGGCGTCTCGGTCGTCGACGGCGCCCGTGTTGCACATGTGGAACCGGGACGTCTGGTGCTGGCCGACGGCCGCCGGGTCGCGTTCGACCTGTGCGTGTGGGCCGGCGGGTTCACCGTGCCGACACTCGCGCGCAAAGCCGGGCTCGCGGTCAACCAGGCCGATCGAGCGCTGGTCGATGCGACGTTTCGCTCGGTGACCCACCCCGACGTGTACGTCATCGGTGATGCCGCCGCCATCGCCGGTGCCTGGGGCGAGCAGTTGGCGATGGGTTGTCGCACCGGCGGATTCAGTGGACCGAAGGTGGCCGACATCATTGCCGCCCGCCTGACCGGCCGCGATCCGGAACCGTTCGCCTACCGCTATATCCACGAGTGCATCAGCCTCGGTCGCCGGCACGGCCTCGTCCAGTTCCTCAACCGGGACGAGACGCCGAAAGACCAGATCCTGACCGGGCGAACGGCGATCATGTACAAGAACGCGACCCTCAACGGCGCCAAGTTGCTGTTCCGGCACTCCGGGCCGATGCTGGCCCGCCGCCGGCACCTGAATCCGACCGAGGCCGCCGCGCCCCGCCGAGGCTGAGTGCCTGGGTCAGCGGCCGGTCCGGCCCTCACACGAATCCGGAGGAGAGCAATCATGCACAAGACGAAGCACGGGTACGCGTCGTGACGGCGCCCATTCTGGTCACCGGCGGCACCGGCACTCTCGGCCGGCTTCTGGTCCCGCGCCTGCGCGCCGCCGGCTGTGCCGTACGGGTGCTCAGCCGGCACGGCCATGCCGCCTCGGACGGCGTCGAGTACGTCGCCGGTGACCTCGCTTCCGGCGACGGCGTTGCGGCCGCAGTCGCCGGCGTCGAGACGATCGTGCACTGCGCCGGCAGCGCCAAGGGCGACGAAGACAAGGCCCGCAATCTGGTTCGGGCGGCCGCGCCGGCCGGGACGACGCATCTGGTCAACATCTCGGTCGTCGGCGCGGACCGCGTCCCGGTCGTCAGCGCGGTCGATCGTGCGATGTTCGGCTACTTCGGGTCCAAGTTGGCCGCCGAGCGGATTATCGCCGGCTCGGGCGTGCCATACACGACGCTGCGCGCCACGCAGTTCTACGACTTGATGCTGATCGTGGCACAGCAGCTGGTGAAGCTGCCGGTGATGCTGAGCTTTGCCGGCGTACGGGTCCAGCCGATCGACGCCGACGAGGTTGCGGCCCGACTCGTGGAACTCACGCTCGGCCAGCCGGCCGGTCTCGTACCGGATATGGGCGGACCACGGATCTACCCGATGGCCGACGCGTTCCGCGGGTATCTGCGGGCCGTTCACAAGCGCCGGCCGATCATCCCCATACGGCAGCCGGGCCAGGCCGCTCGCGCGTTCCGAAATGGCGGCAATCTCACTCCCGATCATGCGGTCGGCCGTCGAACCTGGGAGGACTTCCTGGCCGAGCGGGTCGGCGGATAGCGTCTCTGGGGGCTCGACCGGCCAGCGTGCACAGGAGCCAGGCCCATCAATGGAATATGGCGTCTGAGCAGTGTTGACGGTCGGGGTTTCAAGGTTGCCAATGTCGTCACGGGCCGCGTCGGGTCGCTGTAGCGTCATCCCTAGGTGCCGCGCTGATGATCACCTGATCGGGCGAACGCTGGGTCACGGCATCCCGTCGCCCGCGGCGTTTCCAGCGGACGCTCCGGGTGCTCCGGAGATGAGTCAACCAACCGTGCTCCGAGCTGGGCGCGAACGCCACGAGGAGGATGAAATGGCTACGAAAAACGACACATTCATCTATGTCGCCACATACCCTAACGAGATTGCCGCTCAAGACGACTATCAGGTCATCAAGGGACTGCATGAGCAGGGCATGGTCGGCTCCTATGACGCCGCCGTCGTCACCAAGGACATGAATGGCAAGGTGCACGCGAACAAGGACGAGACTGCGACGCGCCACGGCGCCTGGGGCGGCATCGCGGCGGGCGCGGCTCTAGGTCTACTTTTCCCGCCGTCCATCCTCGCTTCGGCGGCTGTCGGTGGGGTTGTCGGCGGCGTGAGCGGTCACCTCGCCAAGGGCATGTCCCGGTCCGGTGTCAAGGAGCTCGGTGACTTCATCGACCCCGGCCATGCCGGCCTTGTCGTGGTCGGCGAGAGCAAGATCATGGATGACATCCAGAATTCCGTCACCAGGGCCGAGAAGGAAACCGCCGAGGAACTCGGCGTAAACCCGAAGGATCTCGATCGGGCCATGGAGGCGGCCGTGAAGGACATGTAGAACCGCTGACACGGCCTCGCGAGCCGGCTAGGACGCCGGCGCGGTCGGTCGAGCTGAAGGCCCTCAAACCTGTTTGGTTTGAGGGCCTTCCGCGCGTCGTAACGCCGCACGAACGTAAATCTGTCGCGGATCGCTCCGGCGCGTGCTGGACTGGCCGTCAGCGAACCGAGACTGGTTATGAGGCCCCGAGATTGGTCATGGGGCTCCGAGCACCGAGGAGGACCGATGCGCACGTCGATCTCTATCGAAGAAGACCTATTCGTCGATTCGAAGGGCAAGACGTTTGCTGCGCAGGACACTCAACCTCGGGATCTTGGCACACGTCGACGCGGGTAAGACAACGCTGTCGGAGCGGCTGCTCTACGAGGCCGGAGTCATCCGGGAAATCGGCCGCGTCGATGATGGGACGACGCAGACCGATTCGCTGGCGTTGGAGCGCCAACGGGGCATTACGATCCGGTCCGCGGTCGTGTCGCTCGCGATCGGTGGCACATCGATCAACCTCATTGATACGCCCGGACACCCCGACTTCATCGCCGAGGTGGATCGGGTTTTGGCCGTGCTCGACGGTGCCGTCCTGGTGGTCTCGGCCGTCGAGGGCGTCCAGCCGCAGACGCGTGTGTTGATGCGCGCGCTGCATCGGCTGCATGTGCCGACGCTGCTGTTCATCAACAAGATCGATCGCCTCGGTGCCGACGTCGAGCGGACGCTTGGGCAAATATCGCGACGGCTCGCGATCACGGTGGTGCCGATGTGCCGGGCCGATGGGCTCGGCACCCGCGGGGCCCGGGTCGTTCCGTACGCGATGGACGACGACGGATTCCGGACCACGGTTATCGAAGCACTGGCCGATCAGGACGAATCCTTGCTGGCCTCCTACGTCGATGATGAAGCCGGTGTGACGTCCTCCCTGCTGTGGCCGGCGTTGGCGTCCCAGACTCGACAGGGGCTGGTCCACCCCGCGTACGTTGGATCGGCCGTGACCGGTGCTGGTGTCGCTGCGCTGATGGACGGACTTGTTGATCTCCTCCCGGCCGCGGCCAGCAACAGCGACGGGCCAGCGAGCGGCAGCGTCTTCAAGATCGAGCGGGGTACGGCGGGCGAAAAGGTCGCCTACGTACGGGTGTCGTCCGGCGCCATTCGCATCCGCGAACCGCTGAACGACGGCCGGGACAAAGTCACCGCTATCAGCGTCTTCGACAATGGCGCCTGGGTGCGCCGTGACATGGTGACCGCCGGGGAGATCGGCAAGTTGTGGGGACTGGGCCACATGAAGGTCGGCGATGCGATCGGTCGTCGATCCACCGACGACGCCGGGCACCACTTTGCCCCGCCGACACTGGAGGCGGTCGTTGTCCCCGTCCGGCGCGGTGACCACGTCGCATTGCGTTCCGCGCTCACCCAACTTGCCGAGCAGGACCCGCTGATCAACGTACGTGTTGACGACGCCGACCGGGGCCTGTCCGTTTCGCTTTACGGCGAGGTTCAGAAGGAAGTGATCCAAGCGACATTGGCCGCCGACTTCGCCATCGACGTCGAATTCCGGGAGACGACTACCCTCTACGTCGAACGCCCGTCCGGCACCGGCGAAGCGATCGAAGTGCTCAACGCGCCCGGCAACCCGTTCCGCGCGACGATCGGGCTTCGCATCGAACCGGCGCCACCCGGGTCCGGCATCGAGTTTCGCCTTCAGGTCGACTTCCGCTCCATCCCGTTGTTCGTCTATCGCAATACCGACGACTTCGCCGCCAACATGGACCAGTACGTGCGACACACGTTGCGAGAGGGGCTGCACGGCTGGCCGGTCGACGACTGCACGGTGACGATGACCGGTTGCAACTACAGCTCCGCGGACGGTCCACCGGCCACCCGCGGGCCGCTCAGCACCGCCGCCGACTTCCGCAAGCTCACTCCGCTGGTGGTCATGCAGGCACTCGATCACGCCGGCACAACCGTCTGCGAGCCGATGTCGCGCGTGAGCATCGACAGTCCCGTGGCCACCATGGGTCCGCTGCTGGCCGAGCTCACCGCGCTCGGGGCAACCGTCGAGGAGCAGACTGTTCGCGACGACGACATCACGATCGAGTCGGTGCTGCCGGCCGCCTCCGTACCCCATCTGCATCGCCGCGTGCCCGCACTGACCGGTGGCGAGGGGGTCATCGACGCGAGCTTCGCCGGATACCAGGCGGTGCGGGGCCGGCCGCCATCCCGCCGCCGTACGACGGTCAACCCGTTGCATCGCCAGGAGTACCTGGCGTCCCTGAGCGGCCATGTTGCGCGGCTGTCCGCAGACTGACCGACCTTGCCGGTCAGCGGAGGACGATGACGTTACCGGTGATGAGGTTGGTCGCATCGATCGCGAGGAAGGCGATCATGCCGGCGACGTCTTCGGGGTCGGCAACTTGGAAGTGGCTGCCACGATGATCCGACCCCACGTCGCGCCGCGAGCGGCGTGGCCGCCACCCTGCCCGGTCGGTGCTTCCGGTACGACTCGTTGTCCCTAGGTTGCACGTCGTGGATCGGGATCGCTCAAAGTCCGAACGCGCTGGTCACTCGCTGCGCCAGTTCATCCTCGGTCATGCTGGTGTCGACCTCGATGACCGGCAAGTCGAGGCGCTTCGTCTCTTCGTACAGGCTGTCGGTGAACATCCGATCTCGCTCGAGCAGATTTCCCAGAGCCGTCGCCGGATCGCTGGTCTTCCCGGCGATTGTCCACAGCGAACCCCGCTGTTGGATCGCGGCCAGACGGAACTCGGGTGTCGGGAGCAACCAAATAGCGTTCGTGTGGGCGGCTTCCCTGGGGCCGGTGTTCCTCGGGCCGGCGTTCCTGGGGGCGGTGACGAGCGGTTTCACGAGGTGTGGCAGGAGCCGGAAGCCCTCGACGATCACCGAGGGCTCCCGCGGTAGGCGGAGGAGGTCTTCGACGATCAGGCCGAAGCCCTCGCCCCGAAACCAGTGGAACGTCTCCAGCATGGTTTCCGGCGATCGCTTGAGCCACCGCTCGTCCATGTCCATGGCCAAGAACTCGGTCAGCAGCGGGCTGTCTTCAGCCGAGCTTCGGCCCGCGTGCTCCGACATCAGATCGTCGGTCGTGTACAGACCCAGGCCGTACCGAGCCGCGATCCGACGAGCGATGGTCGACTTGCCGGCACCAGATCCGCCACCGATCCAGTAGACGTGCTGGAGGCGCTCGCGCAGCGCTGTAGCGCCGTCGATCTCGGCGCGCCGCTCGGGTCGCATCCTTCATCTCTAGCAGCTTTCCCTGGACGACATGGGGCCACGGCAGTCGGAGACGTCGAAGCCGGCGGGCGGTTGGGTTGCGAGGATCGTCGCCAATGGACCGCCGTCCCCCGCTCGAGTGCGGCCCATACATGTCGTTACGTCAATGCACGTCGCTGCTTCCCCGCGACGCGGCGACTTCGATGGTGTGCTCATCGACGAAGGCAGGCTCGCCGTTGTCGCTCCGGCCGTTGGTGTCGCCGTCAGTGGGGTCGACGAGCGGAGCCTAGAAAGTGATAGCCGACGCGCCTCAATCGGATCCAGGTGGGCTCGCGTACTCGTACCAGCATGGTGAAACTTGGTATCATGCCGCAGCTTATGTCCTGCGATCCCGCACCGACGGCCACCACAAATGTCGGCCGGATCCACTCGACACGTGCAGTGCCGACGCAGGTCGCGGCCCATGATCGCTGAGCACGGAGGTCGTCTGATGGCTGATAGTCGAGTGAAGGGCCGTGTCAAGGGGCTGCTCGTCGGCGCGCCCGCCGATGATGTGGCACCCGATGACAGGCACGACGTACTCGATCCGGACGCGCAGCGGCAGGCGCTTCAGGTGCTGATTTTGGCCCAGCGGACCGCCGACGATCATGTTGCCAGTGCTCAGCATCAAGCCGGCAATATCCGGTCGGACGCGCGGGCGACAGCGGAGCAGATTGTCCGGGACGCCCAGGCCCACGCGGACGGTGCGCGCCAGGACGCCGGCAAGAAACTGGCCGATGCGCACCAGGCGGCCGAGCAGATTGTCCGAGAGGCTCAGGCGCAGGCCGACGGTATGCGACGCGACGCTGACAAGGTCCTGTCCGATGCGCGCACCGGAGCGGCAGAGATAATCAAGGACGCCCAGGCCAACGCCGCCGGGCTCGAGCATGAAGCCCAGCAGCGATATGACGACGTCGTCGGGAGTCTGGAGGGTAAACGCGCTGCTCTCCTGGAGCAGATCGAGGCGCTCCAACAGTTCGACCGCGACTACCGGTCGCGCCTGGCCGCGTTTATGCAGGGTCAGTTGCGTGCGCTCGGTGCCCCCATGCCGGTCCTGGACGCAGAGATCCCGCCGCCAGGCGCGCTCACCGCGACCGGGGGACAGCCGACACATCGGTAGCCAAGCGTGTGCCCACTGTGATCGGGCTGGGGTGCGCCGTCGCGTCAAACGGAGCCGCGCCGAGCGGCCAGACCGCCGACGAGAGTTTGGCACAGCGTGCCGGCACTGGTGGATGGCGGCGCACCCGGATGTGTTGCATCAAGATCGGTGCGAAGGTGACCTCGGTGTAGTTCGGCGCCGGAGCCGAACGCCTTGTGGCTGTGGAAGTACAGCCTCACACGGCGGCGTTCCGCTTCTTGCGAAACAGTCTCGCCTGTGGCCGCACAACGCATCGACGACCGTGAGCGTTATAAGGGTGTGGACGAGCGAGCGGCGAGAAACGGGTTCGAAGAGTTCGCCTTGGCTGAGCTCGGCGGGCTGCTGCGCTATGCAGTGACGGGCGACCGTGAGCTTGCTCGCGACCTGGTCCAAGACGTGATGCTCAAGGCATATACGCAATGGGCCCGAGTAGCTGGGGCTGACCACCCACGGCTCTACGTACGGACGATGGTGACCAGGGCGTTCGTGTCGTGGCGCCGCCGGTGGACCGTACGGCATGTGTTGCTTTCTCGTTCCGATCTTCCCGACGGTGAACCGGTCGCCGATCACGCATCCGCGCTGGTGGATCGTGATGACGCCTGGCGCAGACTCGCGACGTTGCCGCGCCAGCAACGGGCTGTCCTCGTGCTGCGCTATTACGAGCGGCTGACTGACGATGAGATTGCCGGCGTGCTCGGCTGCTCGTCTGGAACCGTCCGCGGCTACGCGTCCCGTGCGCTCGCGACGCTGCGCCTCGACTTGGTCACGGAACCGCGCCTACGCATGGAGACACCATGAACGCTGACCGAGTCCTTTCGGACGTCTTCACCAACCACGAGCATTTGGCACCGGACGCAACATCCGTGCTCGCCGACATCCAGCATCGGCTGCATGAGCAACCGCACCGCAGGCACGTCAGGCCACTCACCGCAGCCGGTACGGCGGTGGCGGTAGTAGCGATCGCCGTCGGCACAACCCTGGTCGTCAACGGCGTTCACTCGGCGACGCCGGCCAAACCCTCGACTCCTGCGCACGTGTTGACGTTGACCGACAAGGTCGGCCGCTTCGGCACTCCGATCGGTGGACGTTTCGTCGATCGACAGCACGGATTCGTGGCGCTTGAGCGGTGCACGTACTCGACCATCAGCGCGGCCGAATCCGTCGATCCCGGCTTTCCGCTCTCGTGTGAGAGCGTGCTCGAGTCGACGTCGGACGGCGGTGCCACGTTCCAGCGACGCACGCTGCCGACCTCGATCGGTTACGGCGACGACGCGCGACTCATCGTCTTCGATGCGACCCACCTCGCGGTCACTCGGGGAACCTCCGACAGTACGATCCGGGGAAAATCAGTGACCGTTGCGGCGGGCCGCTGGATCAGCTCTGACGCCGGCTCGACATGGACCACTGTCAGTCTGCAGCCAGGTACGCCGGTCTCGTGGGTTCCGGCGGGCGCTCAGCTCCTCAGCTACCAGGACAATCAGATAGGGCCGCCGGCCGTCATGACCCCCGACGGTGTCATTCACCAGCTCACACCGACGGGACCCTTGGCCGCTTCGCTTGCGTCTGGACCCCAGTATCCGTGGTTTGCACTGACTCAAGCTGGCGGTTCGTACTTCTTCTATCAGGTTGGCGACGCTGAGCATCCTGCTCCAAACGCCGGTCTGATGGTCAGCCGCGACCGCGGGCGTACGTGGCAGACGGCCCGCCTTCCGTCCGGAGTCGTGTTCCCGTACGTCATCGGCTCCGACGGTAGCTGGACGTATGCCATGGCCTATCCGGCGTCAGCCAAGCAGTCGATGACCTTCATTTCCTCATCTGACGGCGGTCGCACCTGGAAACGCGTGACACTGCGTAACACTCAGCCCGTGGACGGCATGGGCTGGGGCGCAGCGCCGGCCGGCGGCGTTGTCTTCGATGGCGGATCACATCTCTGGCATACCAATGGCGCCGGTGCGTTCACGCGGCTACCCGACACTGTCGTGACGAAGAATCTCGCCGGCCTCGGCCCGGTCATGGTGGCGATACGCGTCGCGAGCGGCAGTGACATCACGCTCGCGACGTCAACCGATGGAATCCATTGGAAGAATGCAACGATCGGGTGAGCCCGACAGACATTGAACTTCATCGAAACCTCTCGATATCGGACGGCAGGGCCTCGTTTCACAGTACGGGGACGGCGTCTGCGCGCGTGCGGCATCGCGGTTCTGTTCACTGTCCCGTGTACGGCAACGTCCGCGGTCCGGCCAGTTCCGCACCGATCGCGGTGAGACGTTGCCGTAGTTCACGATCGGCGGTCACGACAATCACGCGGCGCCGACGGGCCGTCATGGCGGCGGCGATCCGCACGATTTCGTCGTCGCCGGAGCCGGGGGCGGCGACCACGCCGACGCGGTCGGTCGGGGCGACGCGGCCGGCTTGACCCTCGACGACCAGGATCACGTCATGGTCCTCGGCGAGCGGCTCAAGGGCGTCGCGAAGCCGTACGGCTGCGCCGTGCCGGTCATGCCACCAGCCGTCCGGTCGTGAGCCCACGACGTTGGCTGCGTCAACGACCAGTACGGGAAGCGCCTCGTTCATCTCACCATCGTCGCGTAACGATCTATCCGAGAAAGACACGCTGGCAAAGTCATCCGACCAAATCCCTTGAAACGCCTCCGACGCGCCCGGGCCGCGCCTACGCCGATCCGGCCGCTGACACCTGCGCGGCCGCGGAGCCGGACACCGTGAGCAGCCGCCGGAGCAGGTCAGCAATAACCTCGGGACGCTCGCGCCAGGGTTGATGACCGGCGTCCGGGACGATGTCAAACCGCGCGTGCGGAACGGCCGCGGCAAGGCTGGCCACCGGCCCGCTCGGTCGCGGGTCGGAGCCGCCGTGGATGAACCAGCACGGCATACGCAGCCTGCTGGCCTCAGCGAGCACTGTCGAATCCGACCACGTGTCGGTTTCGGCGACCAGCAACCGGTTGGCCTCGAAGTTGATCGGTAGGTCCACCTCGGCGTCGGCCAGCGCCCACCCCCAGCCGGCGTTCGGATCGGCGAAATCGGTGAACCAGGACAGCGTCCGGAACTCCACTTCCTCTGGCCTCGACCGAGATACGTGGCCGTCCAGCAATTGCAGCCTCGCCCACTGCTCGTCGGTCATGCGGCGCCGCCTCTCCTGCCGGTACTGCTCCCGCCACGCGCCGACGCCGACTCCGCCGACGTACCCGAGTGCCGCCGTGCGATCCGGATGCGCCACCGCATACCCAAAGGCGAGCTCGGCTCCGAACGAGTGCCCGACCACGACCCACGACTCGTGCCCCCAATGCCGCCGCAGCGCCTCGATGTCAGCCACGTACCGCGTGATCGTGTGCATGCTGGACGGATCCGAGCCACCGCAGCCGCGCTGGTCGAAACGGTGCGCGACGGTCAGCGACTCGACCATATGAGCGACCGGCTCCAGGTAGTCCCACAAGCCCGGCCCACCATGCAGTAGAAGGACCGGCGGTAGGCCACCCGCCTCCCCCGACGACCAGGTCCGCACCCCGTACGCGTCGTCGACCTCGACCATCCGCACCCGCCAACCGTATGCCCACCACGATTGCCATGCCGGCTAGCACTAACACACCGAGTGCGAGACGGCCGCGCTCGTCCATGAGCGCCCAGGAACGCGTCGGGCCGAGGCACCGTCGATGACATGATCCGCGCCCAGCCAGTAGCGACATCGCCGATGACCAGCACCCGGCAGCCGCTCGAGCGCAGCGGCAGATCACCCAGGAATCGGGCCACCCGGGCCGTTGTTGCCGCCAACTCTTCCCCGGGATAAGGATGGTCCACATAGTGACGTCGGCTCGTGTGCAATACGGCGGCGGGTGTTCCTAGCTGGACTACTTGGTGACGCCGAGATAAGCGTCCTTGACCGAAGGGTCGCTGAGCAGCTCGGCACCGGTCCCGCTCTTGACGATACGACCGGTTTCGAGCACATATGCGTGATGTGCCCGAGACAGCGCCTGCTGCGCGTTCTGCTCGACGAGCAGGATCGTCGTGCCCGGCTGGTTGATCTCCGAGATGATCGTGAATATCTGCTGGATCAGGATCGGTGCCAGCCCCATCGACGGCTCGTCGAGTAGGAGGAGCTTTGGACGGCTCATTAGCGCCCGCCCGACCGCCAGCATCTGCTGCTCGCCGCCGGACAGCGTGCCGCTGGCCTGGCGGCGCCGCTCCTCCAGCCGCGGGAACAATCGGTACACCCGTTCGAGATCGCGGCGGATCGCAGCGGTGTCACGCCGGATGTACGCGCCCATCTCTAGGTTCTCCAGCACCGTCATGCCGGGGAAGATCCCCCGACCCTCCGGCGCCTGGCAGATGCCGAGCGCTACGCGTTTGTCCGCGCGCATCTTCGTGATGTCACGGCCGTCGAACCGGATCGCGCCGGACGCGATCGGTCGCAGGCCCGACACCGCCCGCATGGTCGTCGTCTTGCCGGCGCCGTTGGCGCCGACGAGTGCCACGATCTCGCCGTCGTTCACCTCGACGCTGATGCCATGCAGCGCTTGAATGCGGCCGTAGACCAGGGTGATGTTGTCTACTTCAAGCAGCATCGGCCGGCACCCCCAAGTACGCATTGATGACCTTCGGATTCTCGCGGACCTCGGCCGGCCGGCCCTCGGCGATCTTCTTGCCGAACTCCAGCACCACGAGCCGGTCGCAGACGCCCATGACCAGCCGCATGTCGTGCTCGATGAGCAGCACGGTCACGCCGTTATCGCGGATGCGCCGGATCAGCTCCAGGAGCGTGTCCTTCTCCGCCGGGTTGAAGCCGGCCGCCGGCTCGTCGAGGCATAACAGAGTCGGGTTCGTGGCGAGCGCGCGGGCGATCTCGAGACGCCGCTGCTCGCCGTAGGGCAGGTTGCGCGCGACCTGGTTGGCTTGGCCGCCGATACCGACGAAGTCGAGCAGTTCCCGCGCCCTTTCACGGCCCTGACGCTCCTCGCGCCAGAACCGTGGCACCCTCAAGAGCGCGCCGATCACGCTCGTCTTGTGGTGGGCGTCCGCGCCGACCATCACGTTCTCGATCGCGGTCATCTCCGCGAACAGCCGGATGTTCTGGAACGTCCGGGCGATGCCGAGCCTCGTGATCTGGTACTTTTTCAGCCCCGTCACGACCTGCCCGTCGAAGCGGATCTGCCCGAGGGTCGGCCTGTAGACGCCGGTCATCGCGTTGAAGCACGTCGTCTTACCGGCGCCGTTCGGGCCGATGAGACCGAAGATCTCCTTGCGCTTCAGGCTGAACGAGACGCTGTCGAGCGCGACGACACCGCCGAAGCGGAGCGTCACATCGTCGACCTCGAGGAGTGCGTCCGACACCTCCGCGTGTGTCTGCGGCACCGCGCGCTCGGCTCGCCCGCCCGTTGGCACCGGCCTGTCCTCCGGCGTGCCGGCGACGTCGTCGGTCCGCTCGCTTGGTTCCGTCATTGCGGCGCCACCTCTTTCTGGCGATCCTTCAGTTCCGCCGCTCGGCGCCGGCTCGGGATGAGACCCTGCGGCCGGAAGATCATGATGAGGACTATCAGAACGCCGAAGAGCAGGAACTTGTACTGTGCGGCGTCGACACCGAATACGGTAATTCCGGTCAGTCGATCGGGGATGTATGAGATCAGGACCCCGCCCAGGATCGCGCCCGGAATGTTGCCGGCACCGCCCATGACGACCGCCGCCAGGATCAGAATCGAGAACTGCAACACGAATGTCGACGAGTTCACGAACCCGTTCTCGCCGGCGAACAACGCCCCCGCGAGGCCGCCGATAAACGCGCCGATCGCGAACGCCCACAGCTTGTACTTCACGGTCCGTACGCCCATGATCTCGGCCGCCTCCTCGTCCTCGCGGATGGCGAGCCACGACCGCCCGACACGGCTGCGGTCGAGGTTTCGGATGGCGAAGATGACGATGACGATGACGGCTAGGCCAAGCCAGTAGTAGGGCCGCGCGTCGATGTCACCGAACAGCGGCTTTCCGCCGGCCTTCGTACCGGGCGGATGTGGCACCGTCGAGAAACCACGGTCCCCGCGCAGCAGTTGGGTGCTGTCCGCGAACGTACGGATGATCTCGGCGAAGCCGAGCGTCACGATCGCGAGATAGTCGCCGCGCAGCCGCAGACTCGGCCAGCCGAGGATCACGCCGCTGATAACGGACACCATGAGAGCGATCGGTACCGCAGCGAGCCAAACCCAGTTCGTACCGAACTGGCTGTCTGGCGATGTAAGCAGCGCGACGACGTACGTGCCGACGGCGAAGAAGCCGACGTACCCGAGGTCGAGCAGGCCCGCGTACCCGACGACGACGTTCAGGCCGAGCGCCAGCAGAATGTAGTACGACATGTGGAACAGGGCCGTGTACCAGTCGGTGCCATGGGTGATGATCTGCGGGCCGATCCCCGGAACGCTGCCGAGGTTGGGCAGGTAGATCGCGCCGACCAGCACGATGAGTCCGACGATCACACGACCCCAGCCGGGGATCCCACGGTACCAACTGGAGATCGAGCGGAATGGATTGGTCATGCGCGCGCCCTCCCCAACGACTCGCCGAGTAGCCCGGTCGGCCGGAACAGCAGGATCAGCACGAGGATTACGAACGCGACGACGGTGTGGTACTGGGTGCCGAACAGCGCCGCACCGTAGTTCTCGACGACGCCGAGGAGGAACCCGCCCAGCAACGCGCCGCGCAGGTTGCCGATGCCGCCGAGGACGGCCGCGGTGAACGCCTCGATGCCGAGTTGGAAGCCGGCGTTGTAGCTCGTGTTGCCGATCTTGATCACGTACATCACCGAGGCGATGCCGGCCATCAGGCCGCCGAGCAGGAACACGAGCGAGATCACCCGGTTCTTGTTGACGCCCATCAGCGCCGCGCTGTCTGGGTTCTGCGCCACCGCGCGGATGCCGCGGCCCATGCGGGTGCGGTTGATGAAGCGGTCGAGCAGGAACATCATGACGAGCGCGGTCACGATCATCAGCAATTGGTACGAGTAGATCTTCGTCTCGCCGAAGGAAACGACCACGGCGGGCTTGATGAGCACGGGCGCGCCGACCGGGTTGCGGTGGGTGAAACGCACACCGACGATCTCCTGCAGGATCGTTGACATTCCGATCGCGGTGATGAGAAATGCCAACGGCGGCGCGTTGCGTCGGCGAAGCGGGCGGTAGGCGACGAGTTCCAGCATCACGGCCGTGGCACCGGACGCCGCCATCGCGGCGATCAACGCCACGACGAGCAACAGGATCAGCATGCCGACGCCGGGCGCGGCGGCGTTTTCTGTGTAGCCGAACGCCCCCCACGCACCAATCGCCGCGAATGTGCCGAGCATGAAAACTTCGGAGTGAGCGAAGTTGATGAGTCGCAAGACGCCGTAGACAAGCGTGTAGCCGAGAGCGAAGAGGGCGAAGATCGCCCCTTGCGCCAGGCCGGTTACCGTCGAGGTGCCGAAGTCGCTAAAAAGAGCATGAAAATTCACATGGGCTCCGATGGCCGACTTGCGCCGGTGCGGCCGGAGGTTCCACCTCCGGCCGCACCGGCCCTAGACGAACTGACGAGTGCGCTAACGCGATGCGATCAGTCCGCTTAGCTCGTCGGAGCCGCTTGGTCCGCGACAATGTTGCCGGTGTTGTCAACCTTGAACGCCCACACCTTGACCAGGCTGGTGTCGAGGTTGCCATTCGGCTGGAACTTGTATTCGTTCGCGACGCCCTTGTAGTCCGCGGTGGACAGGAACGTGTTCATCTTGTCGATCGTGGTGTTACCTGCCGAGATGCCTTGCATGAAGATGTTCGCCGCGTCGTACGCCACGTCGGAGTACGTACCGGCGTCGACATTCCACTTGGCCTTGTAGTCGGCGGCGAACGTGCCGCCAGCCTTCTCAGGCGGGGTGCACGGGCAGGTCACGATCGAGCCCGCCGCGGCGGCGACACCGGCCGACTTGACGTAGCCCGGGTCCCTTACGCCGTCGCCGGCGACCAGGACACCCTTCCAGCCCGCCGCGGTGAGCTGCTTACGGATCAGTCCGGCGTTCTGGTAGTAACCGCCGTAGAACGTCGCGGTCGCACCACTCGAGACGACCTTTGTCACGGTCGACGAGAAGTCGGTCTGCTTGCCATCGGCGCCCGTCTTGTCGGTGCCGACGATTGCCGAACTGAGCGTCTTCTTGACGATGTCGGCGAGGCCCGCGCCGTAGGCCGACTGGTCGTCTGCGACAAAGACCTTCTGGGCCTTCAGCACGTCCCTGATGAAGAGCGCCGCCGCCGGGCCCTGCGAGTCGTCATCGCCGACCGCGCGGTGGAAGACCTTCCACGGCGTGCCACCGACCTTGCCACCGGTCGCGAGCACTGGGTTGGTCGCCGACGGCGTAATGAGCGGGATGCCGGCCTCGTCGATGATCGGGTTCGCGGCGATGGACTCGCCGGAGAACGCTGGGCCGACGACGCCGATGATGTTCTTGTCCTGAATCATCTGGCGGGCTACACCAGGCGCCACCGCTGGGTCACCCTGCGAGTCGAACTTCTTGAACGTGACGCAGTTCGCGCCGTTCTTGGCGTTGTACTGGTCGGCCGCCAGCTCAGCGCCCTGCTCGATGTTGACGCCCAGGTTCGCTGCCGAGCCGGTCAACGCGCCGAAGAACGCGATGGACTTCCCGCAGTTGCTGTTGCCGCCCGACGCAGAATTGTTATTGCTACTGGTATTACACGCGGCCGCGCCGCCGATGAGCGCCAGCATCGCTGCACCGCCGACAAACCGTACGAGTCCCTGCCTCACGGCTCCGAACCCTTCTGTCGCAGATGACGTCGTCCCCAAGGTGCGAACGGTTGGTTCACCTCGCCGTCGAGCGTCGATCATCACGGTCTTCACGACGTGGGACCTTATTTCATGTCATTACACCTTTAATCGGCTCTGCGAAGGTGGTTCACGTAATCGTTACGTTGGGGTCGCGGTCGGCCGAGGCGTAACACCCCGGAAGCGCCGTTCGTCACGTTGACCTGGGCAAATTTGCCGGGCGGCGCCGTTGCTTGCTTGATCGGTGGGCAGGTTGATGGCGGGCCGAACCGGGCGTCAGATCGCTTGGGCAAGCGCGGTGAACGCGGCGGCGACGCGCAGCTGGCGCGGAGTCTCTGTGGCGAGTTCATCTTGATCGAATTCCTGGCAGAGGACACTAGGTCGGCGCCTTTGTGAGCGGACCTCTTCTCAGCTCAGCTGCTCAGCCAGGGCGAGGATGATTCCGCTCGGCCCGCGGAGATAGCAGAGCAGGTAGCTGTCCTCATACCGCGCCACTTCGCCAACGAGTTCGGCGCCGTGCGGGCGGAGGCGGGCGAGGGTGTCCACGATGTCGTCGACAGCGAACATGATGCGGTGCAGGCCCAGCGTGTTCGCCGGGATGATCTCCGGCGTGGGGGCGATCGCCTTCGGCGCGTGGTACTTCGTTAGTTCGATCCGGCCCGGGGCGTCCGGGATCCGCATCATCGCGATCTCGCTTCGCATGTCGTCGAGCCCTACGACGTTTCCCGCCCAGCTTCCTTCGATCGGCATCCTGCCTTCCAGCTCCATGCCGAGTTCGGTGAAGAAAGCGACGGCGGCGTCGAGGTCGTCGACGACGATGCCGACGTTGTCCATGCGCTGAATCGTCATGCCCCGAGGATAGGGGCCGGCTCCGACGCGTCGGCTCAGCTAGCCGTCTCGCCGGTCGCCACTCCTTCTTACGGTTGTCGGGGTCGAGTCGCGGCACCGTCACCTTCGGGAAGTCGCGCGTCGGCGGCGCAGACGCGCCGATGAAGAGCCACCGCCGTAGTGCCGCCGGGGGTCGGCCGGATCGATCAGGGCGACGTCATCACGGAGCATGACCGGTTCGACTGTTGTCTCGGCCGCGTCGAGGCCCGGCATCACCAGCCTTCGCCAACGTACGCTGGTCCTATGCCAGGGGAGCGGCTCCTATGCCAGGGGAGCGGCCAGCGGGGCCTGGGGGTGAAGGATGAAGCCGCACATCGACAAAACCGAGTTCGGCTCGATCACGGTCGACGGAGCCGTCTTCGAGCACGACGTGATGATCCGGCCCGACGGACAGGTGAGGAAGCGGAAGAAGAAACTCTCGAAGGAGGTCTACGGCACGTCACACATGATTTCGCTTCAAGAGGCCGAGTATCTGTGGCAGCAGGGAGCAGGACCAGAGTGCCTGATCGTCGGTAGTGGCCAGTACGGCAACGTAGAACTCTCGCCGGAGGCGGCCGTCTACCTGAAGCGAAGGAGGTGCCCCGTGGAACTGCTGCCAACGCCCGAGGTGATCGATGTCTGGAACCAGGCGAAGCACAAAGCGATGGGGCTGTTTCACGTGACCTGCTGAGTGGGCTGATGGCGAGCACTTCGAGACACCCATCGACGAACTAGCCAATCGACAGGGCGAACTCCCCGCCGAGCAGATCGTCGCCTACTGGCCGGGCGCCTACTGCGTCCTTTCCCACGACGCCGTACGTCTCCTTCACGCCGACGGCCGCGGCGCGGCGCCGGCGCATCCCACACGCGAAATGCGCCGGCCAGCTCAGCGACGATGGTGACGTCGAACCCGCTGGTGTGGCACTGAGGGCCGGCTCGACCCGGTCCTGGGCCCTGTGGCCCTGTCCCGCGAGGCAGCATCACGGGCACCGTCAAATCTGACTGACTTCGGTCCCGAGCGGCCATGTGGCCAACGGTGAAGCAGGCAGCGCACGGTAGCGGCGGGCCGGCGCTGAATGCGGTGGGATGTACCGATACCTGCCAG
>DATCXD010000398.1:0-6391 GCA_036566005.1 Micromonosporaceae bacterium
GCCGGCCATCGATGTCGCGAGCCACAGCCGAGACGCCTCCCCGGCCGGGAACCGCCGCGAGTAGCCGGTCGTCGATGTCACGACGATCACGCGACCGTCCGGTACGTCCCCGAGCAACCGGTCGAGCCGTACGCCCCGCCAGGTCTGCGCGGCGTACCACCCGCCGGTGCAGTCGAGGATCGCGCGGACCTCATCGGTTCCAGCGTTCAGTTCGCCGTAGTCGACCGCACGCGATACCCCGCCGACTCGGACCGTCACCGCATAGGCGGCCGGATTGATGTCCGGGATCTCGTCGAAGAGCCACGACGTCAACGGCATCGTGCCCGGATCGTCGGTCCCGGTCTCGTACGATCCGGTCGCCCGCCGCCGCCGGCCGGGGAGCCGGGCGACGATCGCGAGGCCTTCGGCGGCGGCAAATACGGCGGCGCCGACACCGAGCAGCGCGCCGAGTCGCAGCGCGTTCCGCCGCGACAGATCGGTGACCCGGACGCGCTGTGGCCGCGTGAACAGGTGCGTCACGAACAGCGGCGCCGCCGCGATCGCCGCCCCCACGTGCACCTGCATCGCGGTGACGCCGAAGTACGTGCGTGGGCCGACGTACGAGTGGGCGAAGCCGGCCACCAACGACAGCGGCACGAGCACCGCCAGCGCGATGCTCGACGCCTTGACGACCACTCCCCCCGCGCCGCCCGGACGAGCGAGACCGCGCCGCGCGATCAATTGCTTCCACGGTACGAGGGCCAGCACGGCGATGCCGACGACGGCGTGGCCGATCGTCACGATCCGGGCCGGCCACAGCGTGCCCGTGCCGAACGCGAGCCAGCCGGTGGCGAAAGCGACGGGCAGCAGGATCACGAGAGCCAGATTCGTTCGCCGGCCGGCTCGCCGTCGCACCCTCGTCGTCACGACCACGCGTCCATCGTGCCTCGCATGCCGCCGCCTGCCGCCGTGCTCCGACCCGCGTCAACCCGGCATCGGCCGTACCCGTGAAGGGGTTGAACGGCACGCACGGACCGTGACCGGCACAGGGTTGACTACGCCGAAGTTTCGGCATAGGCAGTGTAGAAACCCGTGTCGCCACGAACGGCCCAGAGAGGAACCCGGATGGAAACAAACCTCGCGAGGCTGGCCGAGGCGGCACTTGAACGATCGGGCGACTATCCGTCGTTGCACTACGGCGGCGAATGGTTCTCCTCGGTCGATCTGCATGAGCGAGCTACCCGCGTGGCGTCCGGCCTTCGGGCCGCAGGCGTCGCTCCGGGCGACCGTGTCGTGGTCATCATGGCGAACTGCCCCGAGGTCGTCGTCACCTATCACGCGCTGTGGCGGGCCGGAGCGGTGATCACGCCGGTCGTTTTCTTGGTGACCGCGCCCGAGCTACGTCACATCATCACCGACTCCGGCGCGGCCGCCGTCGTCACGACGGCCGAACTCGCGCCGAAGGTCGCCGCGGCCCAGGACGGCGTCGACCGGCAGTTGCCGGTGTTCGTCGTCGGCGAGAACTTTGCCGAATTGGAAGCGGCCGAGCCCAGCCCGATCACCGACCGCACCGACGACGACCTCGCCGCCTTGCTCTACACCGGCGGCACGACCGGCCGCAGCAAGGGCGTCTCGCTGAGCCACGCCAACCTGTCCCACGCCGGTGCGTCGTCGCGCTCGGTCAGTCATGTCCCCGGGCTGGTGCGCGGGATCACCGCGTTGCCGTTGTCGCATTCATTCGGCCTGCTGGTCACGGTCGGTGGCCTGCACACGCCGGAGCCGACCGTGTCGATCCTGCAGCGGTGGTTCGAGCCGACCGAATGGCTCTGCCTCGCGGCCGAACACAGCGCGCAGACGACCGCGGTGGTGCCGTCGATGCTCGCGATCCTTCTCGGACAACCGCTCGATGACTATGACCTGAGCGCGCTGCAATTTGTGTTCTCCGGTGGGGCGCCCCTGTCCGCCGCGGTTGCGGCTGAGTTCGCGCGGCGCGTTCCGTCGGCCACTGTCCTGGAAGGCTACGGGTGTACGGAGACGGCCGGCATCATCTCGAGCTCGCCGCCGCTCGCGCCGCGCCGTGGCACGGTCGGCCGGCCGGTGCCGGGCGTCACCGTACGCATTGTCGGCCCGGACGGGCGGGACGTGGCCCCGGGCGGGGACGGCGAGATCGTCGTACGGGGCGCGAACGTCATGTCGCACTACTGGGGTGGCGAACCGCTGCCTGGTGGATGGTTCGCGACCGGCGATGTCGGCCGCATGGACGACGCCGGCTATCTGACGATCGTCGACCGGATCAAGGACGTGATCCTTCGCGGCGGGTTCAACGTCTATCCCCGCGACGTCGAAGACGTGCTGATGACGCATCCGGCGGTCGCGATGGCGGCCGTGGTCGGCCGGCCCGACGCTCGGCTGGGCGAGGAGGTCGTCGCGTTCGTCTCGTTGGCCGATGACGCGTCGGTTGCCCCGGCCGACCTGGTGGCGTTTACCCGGGACCGACTTGGCGCGCACAAATACCCGCGCGAGGTGCACATCGTCGACGGGGTTCCGCTGACGTCGGTGGGCAAGCTCGACCGCAAGCGCTTGCGAGCCGCCGTCACCGCACCAGTGGACGTGGCGCTGGCAATCTGACCGCGTCCGCCGCAGTTGTACGGAACTTGGGCCGCTGCGCGTCCGTGTCCGCCGCAGTTGTACGGAACTTGGCCCGCTGTGCGGCCGCGCCCGCCGCAGTTGTACGGAACTTGGCCTGCTGCGCGTCCGTGTCCGCCGCAGTTGTACGGAACTTGGCCGCTGCGCGTCCGTACCCGCCCCAATTGTACGGAACTTGGGCCGGTATGCGGCCGTCGGGCGCCGATCTTCCGTACAGTTCCCGCGGCGGCGAAGCATTGCGCAACCGCCTGATCGAGTGAATATCGACGCCGCGAGCGGCCGGATCAGCACACGCAGAATTCGTTGCCCTCCGGGTCACGCATCACCGTCGCTGAGCCACGAATGTCGTCGGCCTGCCAGGCCACCGTCGCGCCGAGCGCCTCAAGCTTGCGTACGTGCCCGGCCACCTGCGCGGTGTACTCCTCGCCCTGCAGCCCGCGACCGATCTGTACGTCGACGTGGACCCGATTCTTCGCGGTCTTGCCCTCGGGCACCTTCTGGAAATACAGACGCGGGCGCGTGCCGGCCGGATCGACGGCCGTGGCCTGATCGCCGAACTGGTCTTCGGGCATACCGATGTGGTGGCCGAAATCGTCCCAGCTGTCGAACCCCTGCGGCGGCGGCTCGGGCACATAATCCAGCGCGGCCATCCAGAACTTCGCGAGGGCTGGCGGGTCGGCCGCGTCGAACACGATCTGTACGCCAATGTCCATGCCGCCACGGTAGCCCGGCGATCCGGCGGGACCGGGACTATTCGCCGGTCGCTCCGTCAATGCGCTCCCGAAGGAGGTCGGCGTGACCGTTGTGGCGGGCGTACTCCTGAATGATCTTGACGAGGTTCCACCGGACGGAGAAGCGGTTACCGGACGCGCGGGTGTCGAGCGAGTCGACGGTCGCCAACTCGGCATCGGCCTTGTCACACTCGGTCCGCCAGCGGTCTAGCGACGACCGGGCCATGCCGGCCGTGAGTCCGACGATGTCGGCATCCTCGTCGTCGGCGGTGCAATAAATCGGCGTGGTGTCGCCGCCGGCGATCGCGTGGACGAGGTAGTAGTACTCCATCTCGGTCAGGTGCCGGACGAGGCCGAGCAACGACAGGTCTGACGGCTCGGCCGATGTCGCCACCAACTGCTCGTCAGTCATCCCGTCGCATTTCGCGGCCAGCGCATTGCGGTGAAATGCCAGCCAGCCGAGCAACAACTCGCGCTCGTCGTTGCTTCGAGGTTCGGGTACGCGCTCCATGGCGACCAACCCTCCCGTCCGGCGACGCTTCCGTCCAGGTTTTACGAGGGGACTTGTGAAGATCGCATACGTTGGCATTGGACGGATTGGTCGCGAACTGGCGGCGCGGATCATCGTCGACCAGACCGCACACGAACTCGTGGTAAGAAATGGCACCGCCTCGGCCGCTGACGACCTTGTCGAACGGGGCGTTCGCAGCGCGACAATGCGGCGACCGCAGTGACCGGCGTTGAACGTGTGATTACGGCTCTGTTCGACGCCGATGCGGTCCGAGAGGTCGTGACCTCGCCCGATCTGATCGAGCCCGGCATGACCTGGGTCAATGTCGCGAGCGTCTCGCCAGCCCAAGATCCGTGATCGTGCAGCGTGGTGGGCCTTCGCGGCCAGGATCAGGTCACTGTTGCTGCAAGGTCACGGATCTTGAAGGTACGTGCGAACGGCGCGCGCCGACGTGTCCGTACGACGACAGCGTGGCGACTCCGCGAGCGCGGTAGTCCACCTTCGACGGATAAGCCGGACGGCCGAGGCGTAGATCGTCCGATCGACTAGATTTTCGACTCGAACAAGAGAATCGGCTCCCGGCGCCGCAGCTCACCGTACCCGTCTTTGTCTCGATTTCGTCGCCTTGGCCAGCGGCCCCGAAACATCCGCGACTTCGCCGGTTTTGGCTGGCAGATATGGTCGCGTGAAACCGGGCCACCTCGGGTCGCGGATCTTTGATCCGCGAGCGGTCATATCTCGTAGCGACTCAGTGTCGTTGTCCGCTTGCCGATAGTGCGCATGGTCAAACCAACCCGCAGGCGAGCCCCGGCCGGGTGCGCACCGCGGGGTCGCCGGAACCGGGTTCGATGTCCTAAAGTCAGCCCGCGCCACCCATGTCGGACGTTCCGGCGCGAACGGGGTCGTCGGCGCGTACGTCAGGAGTTGCATTGTTCTCCGGTTTGTCGTTGGGTCGCCGCCGTACGGGCTGGGCGGCAGCGGCAGCGGTCGCCGTCGGAACCGCGATCACCATCGTCGCGATCAACGGCGCGTCCGCGAGCCACGCGGGTTCTGGGTCGGTCGGTCTGAGTGCGACGAACGGCACGAAGACGATTAGCTGGCAGGGCGGCACGCCGGCGGCGTTGACGTTGTCGAGGGACACCGTCACGGACGGCGCGTGGTCGCCGGACGGCAGCCGGATGGCCTTCGTCAACCAGAACGGCGCCCTCGAAACCGTGCGCTACAACTCCGCCTCCGACACCGGCATGTACGCCGAAGCGGACGGCGACGCGCGGTCGCGGCCGACCTGGACCGATGACGGCAGCTTCCTGCTGTGGTCGGCGCAGGTCACCGACGACCACGGCACCCACGACATCATCCAATTCGGCACCGGCGATACGCAGGGCTGGAACACGATCAACCTCGACAGCGGTACGAACTGGACGTTCCCGGACGGTGGCGCCGGCACGACGATCCTGGTGCAGGGCGAGCCCACCGGCGGCGGTGTGACGAGCATCTATTCGATCGACGAGCTGAACCTGTTCGACGACACGGTCACGCCGACGCTCGTGCAGTCGAACGCATCGAGCCCGGCCGCCGGCCCGCTCGACAACTCCGTCGCGTACATCGCCAGCGACGGCAGCCACGCTCAGGTCTGGGTCAAGCCCGGCGGCGGCGGTGCCGCGGTCCAGGTGACCTCGGACGCCGTTGATCACTCGAACCCAACGTGGTCGCCCGACGGGAAGACGATCGCGTTCGATGAGGGCACGTCCGTGTTCACTGCCCCGGCCGCCGGCGGAACGCCGACCCCAGCGAACCTCACCGGCGTTCCGGCCTACCAGACGAAGTTTGCCGACAAGAAGGTTCGCTTCGCCGGGCAGAACCGCTACGAGACCGCGATCAGTGTGTCGGAGGGAAACTGGGCCGACGCAGGGTCTGACGTCAAGCTGCCCGCCAACGCGGTCGTGCTCAGCCGTGGCGACACCTTCGCCGACGCACTCGGCGGTTCATCGCTGGCCGCGGCGAAGCAAGGCCCGCTGCTCCTAACTCCGCCCACCTCGCTCCTGCCGGCCACCGCGACCGAGATCAAGCGGGTGTTGGGCAGTGACACGAGCAAAACCGTCTACCTGGTCGGCGGCACCGGAGCGCTCTCGACCGGCGTCGAGAACTCGGTCAAGGCGCTTGGCTACCACACGTCTCGGCTCTCCGGCTTGGACCGCTACGGCACCGCCGTAGCGGTGGCGAACGCGATCAACCTGAACCCCGATCTCGTGCTCGTTGCGACCGGCCTCAAGTTCCCGGACGCGCTCAGTGCCGGCGCGGTCGCCGGCGCGTTCGACGTACCCGGCACGGGCCTGTCGGCGGTGGTCGTGCTTAGCGCGAATGACCTGATGCCGACCACTACGAAGTCGTACCTTGAGGCCCTTGATCAGAGCGCCAACGGGCCGACCAAGGACGCCATCGGTGGCTCCGCAGTCACCGCGCTGAGCTCGCTCGATCTCCCGAACAGTTTCGGGATCGGCCGGCGCCAACCGGTACGAAACAG